>DAQB01000124.1 GCA_002502705.1 Thermoplasmatales archaeon UBA582
GCAGTTATGGTCGAACTCTTCCCGAGAGCTGAAATTGATGTCTTCATCGAAGTGCTCCAGGCTGACGCAGGAACCAGAATAGCAGGGCTGACAGCCTCGGCGGTAGCGCTTGCAGCAGCAGGAGTTCCGATGCGTGATATGGTAGTTGGATGCACACNNGATAGCGGTTATGCCAAAATCAGGCAAAATTGTCCTGATGCAGATGGACGGCGATCTCTCAACAGAAGAATTTAACCAGGCCCTTTCAATGATAATGAAGGCAACTGAAAGAATCAACCAGATCCAGAGAGACGCACTTAAAAAGAACTATGCTGAAGACACGAACTGGGGTGAGTAAATTGCCGAGAGACGAACTTGATGTAATGTCAGAAATAAAGAAGAATTACATGATGCAGAAACTCAAGGAGGGTAAGCGCGCCGATGGTCGCAAGCTTGATGAGTTTCGTAAACTGACTATAGTTACAAACTTCATTCCGCGCGCATCCGGCTCAGCAATGGTGACACTTGGCCGGACTAAAATTGTTGCTGGCGTGAAGATCGAAGCTGGCGAACCATTCCCTGACACTCCAAACCAGGGTGTTCTGACAACAAACGTTGAATTATTGCCGATGGCATTTCCGACCTTTGAAGCAGGTCCTCCGAGCGAAGATTCTATTGAGATATCGCGTGTGGTTGACAGAGGAATCAGAGAGTCCAAGATGATCGACATGCAGAAGTTAGTGGTCNNGGACATAGATGTAATTGATTATGACGGAAATCTTATCGACGCCTGCACTATCGGTGCAGTATCCGCGCTCTTCACTGCTATCATACCGGGAGAGACAATAGGGCTGAAGGATTCACCTCTTCCAATTACATGCAAACCCGTTTCAGTTACAATGGCAAAAATTGGTGAGGACATCGTTGTCGACCCGGACCTTGAAGAGGAACAGATCGCATCAGCACGGCTTACGGTAACAATGGCAGAGGACGGTCACCTTAAGGCGATGCAGAAAGGAGAACCTGGTTACTTCACGATCGAAGAGATCCAGAAAGCTATAAAAACATCAAGTGATGTCGGTAAACTCATCAGAGAAAATTATCTGAAGTGATTCTATGGCAAGAAGAACTGTTAAGGTTGGGGCTGCGGGGAGATTTGGTCCACGCTATGGCGTTACAGTACGGAAAGAGTGGAATGAGATCTACAAGCAGAAGGTATCTTTTTATCAGTGCCCTTCGTGCAAACAGCACAAAGTGAAGAGGCTAGCAAGCGGAATCTGGGAATGCAGGCACTGTTCTTACAGATTTGCTGGTGGTTCCTACACTCCAGATCTTGGAAGGCCAGTAATTGAGCAGGTGAAGGAAAATGTATAAATGTATAAGATGTGGAAAACCGCTTGAGAAATCCATAGGTACTGCTGAAATAGAATGTGAATGCGGTTCTAGGGTATTCATCAAGCAGAGACCAGCTGTTGAAAAAGTAATAATCACAAAATGATTTTTTATGGATCTGCGAGAGGAACTTGAAAAAATAGGTTCCTCGAATATTTGTACACGCTGCATAGGAAGGGTATTTGCGAAAGCCGGTCATGGCCTTACCAATCTTGAAAGGGGCGAAAAGGTAATTTTCACTGCTTCTGCCCTTGGAATCAATTTAAACCCTGTCGACGAAAAGAGATGTTCACTGTGCCACGGTTTATTCACGCAACTGAATGAATTAGGGAAAATAGTAAAGGGCGACCTTGAAAAATATGAATTCTCATCATTTCTCGTTGGATCAGAAGCAAGTGCCTCAATTCTTGAAATGGAAAAGAAAATCGCTTCACCCTTCAACTCATATGAGAGCATAAAGAAGGAATTCAACAGGGAATTCGGAAAGGTGCTCTTTAACCTTCTGAGAAAGGATGTGGATCTTTCTAATCCTGATATCATAATAACCGTTAGTCTGGATTATTTAAGTTACAGGAAGTGGATAAAGAGTCTTTATATCAGGGGAAAGTACAGAAAGCTTGTCCGCGGTATACCGCAGACACGATGGGTTGATGATTCGATCCAGACATCGGTTGAGGAGATAATAGGAAAGCCGGCTGCTGAGGCAAGCGGAGCAACAAATTTTTATTTGCATGCGGCTGGCCGCGAGGACGTTGACGTCCTTATGCTTGGAAGTGGAAGGTCCTTCGTTTTAGAGCTTTCATCACCTGAGAAGAGATCGATCGACTTGAATGAAATAGCAAGAAAAGTGAACTCATCTAAAACAATAGAAATATCCGACCTGCTCTTTGTGCCCAGAAATGAGGTGGCAGAGGTCAAAGAATCACGTCACGACAAAACCTACATGGTATCTGTCACTGCAGGTGAAACAATCAACAGGGACCTCATGCAATCCGTCATATCGCAGATAACCGGCAAAGTTATTTATCAAAGAACTCCATTAAGGGTATCCCATCGAAGAGCAGATCTGATCAGGGAAAGAACAGTAAAGAACGCAAGCATAGTGAGGCTGGATGAGAATCAGGCCATCATAGAAATAACAGCCGAAGCCGGAACATATATAAAAGAGCTTGTTACCGGTGACGGAGGCAGGACCAATCCAAGTCTTTCTTCCCTTTACGGGTCTGACCTCAGGGTTGCTGCTCTCGATGTAACGGACATAAAAACGGAGGAATAAAAATGGCAAAAATGTCACATGGTCCAAGATCAGGTTCAAGGATGAAGATGACAAAATCAATCAAGGAGAGAGGTTTTCCCAAGGTTAATGACCTAGTAAAGGGATTTGAGATCGGTGATTATGTAGCGATTAATATCAATCCATCCGAGCACCGAGGTATGCCCTTCCATAATTTTCAGGGCAAAACTGCGGTTGTGAAGGGCAGACAGGGTGAAAGTTATCTTCTCGATTTAAAAGTTGGAACCGTCCGGAAAACTATAATTGCTTCACCTGTGCATCTCCGAAAGATTGAGATAGGAAAAGCCTAAATTATAGATAATTATATATCACGAGGTGTAAAATTTTGGCTGAATATAAATATTTGACAATAACAGAGGCATTTGAACTGCTCTCCGAAAATGAGCCTTCAACAGCTATTGAGAAGCAGGGACTTGAATATACCGAAAAATTCCATTCAATGAAGCCGGCGGATGTTAAGAAAGCCTATAAGGATCTATCAGCCATTGAAGGCCTTAATGAGAAGGTCATAGTAAAGATAATAGATCTCGTACCCAGAAGCAGGGAAACGCTTATGGTCATACTGAATTCCTATTCTCTCAATTTAACTGACGATAAACTTTCAAAGATAATCGATATAATCAAAGGCATTGTGGAGTGAGCTCATGCCTGAAATGGAGGAGTTTGCCTTCGTATTAGATTATCTTGTCTCTGGAAGGCCTGATGAGAAAGCCTACCATAAGAGCCCTCTCGTTATTTCAATTGGGTCAGAGGAATTCAAGCTTCTTGAACTTATACCGAAGAACAATGCAGTCATATCCGTAGGGGAGAAAGTATACATTGGAAAAAACCCGGAACTGCGCGTTAAGATATTATCTGTCAAGAGAAGGATATCTTATCGAGAACTGACAAATGCAGCTGAAAATGAGTTGCCATTTATACTCGAGAGCATAATCAACGAGAGAGAAAAGTTTTTTGTTGATTTTTTCAACAACGCACAACCCATAAATGCCAGGATGCATTCGCTTGAACTTTTGCCCGGCCTGGGAAACAAGACCATGTGGAACATACTCGACGAGCGCAAGAAAAGGAAGTTCGAGTCATTCGCTGACCTGGTTGAAAGGGTAAAAACCATTCACAACCCGCAAAAGATGCTTGCTGCCAGGATCGTAGAGGAATTGAGTGACAGGGCGCAGAAGCATCGTCTATTCGTCTCGCAATGACCGGCAAAACACAGTATACTAAGAGATTTGGACAGGTATATCTCAAAAACGAGGAAATAGCTGAATTCGAGGCCGATCAGATTCCCGGAAGATTTAGTAATTTACTTGAAATTGGTGCCGGTGAAGGCTTTCTTACCCGTATTCTTTTAAAGAGGGATTTTCACGTTGATGCGGTTGAACCGGATCATAGAAATGTTGAAATCCTGAACGCATTATTTTCAGAAAGAATTTCCAACGGACAGCTTCACATAATTAAAGAAGACTTCCTGAAACTATCTCCTGGAAACTTCGATGCCATCATTGGTAACATACCATATTTTATCACCGCGCCAATAATATTTCAGGTTCTCAAATACGACTTCAAAGAGGCTGTATTGATGGTTCAGAAGGAATTTGCAGACAAGGCTGCTGCAGTTCCAGGCACAGAGCAGGCTGGCAGGCTCACGTATTCACTGAACCTTCGATCCTCTGTAAAATATCTGCGCACTGTACCGAAATCCTTCTTTGATCCTGTCCCCGGGGTTGACTCTGCAATTATTAAAATAACACCAAAACCACTTCACAATACAATTCCCATAGAATTCGCTGACGAAGTTATCAGACGATTGTTTTCGTCAAGAAGAAAAAAGATCAAAACTATATATCCAGATGCTCCCAAAAAATATGGAGATAGAAGGGCAGAAACACTTTCCATGAATGAATTCATGGAACTGTGCACGTCACTCCATGAAATTACTGAGTTGTAGATTTTTTGAGCGGGGCATCATTGCCCTGAGCAACACCCTTCATACCAAGTGCAGACAGTGGCNNCATAAAGTATGTTCATCCACCTTAGCTGGAAAGCAATAGGATTTGTTGAATACTGGTTGGAAGCCTCCACCATTTTTTGAGCGGCTTCGACCTCTGCCAGAGCAAGTGTAACCCTTGATCTTCTTTCTCTCTCTGCACTCGCCTGCCTTGACATCGCTTCCTGCATGCTCTGAGGAACCTGAACATCTCTTATCTCTACTGCAGACACTTTCACTCCCCAGTGCTCAGTCTTCTCATCTATGATCTCTCTTGCTGCGCCGCCTATTTTCTCTCTTTCTGACAGCACTTCATCAAAAGTATATCTTCCAACTACCTCTCTTATGGTAGTCTGTGCAGCAAGATTCGTTCCTGTTATGTAGTTCTCAATGTTAAGAACAACCTTCTTTGGATCGACTATCTGGAAATACATAACTGCATCAATATTCACTGGAACGTTGTCCTGAGTGAACGATGCCTCTGTCTTGAATGCAACTGCCTGTATCCTTGTGGACACTTTCTGGATCCTGCTTACAATTGGCATAACGAAAATTATACCTGGACCCTTTATTCCCGCAAACCTACCAAGGGTAAGTACAATAGCCCTTTCCCACTCCTTTAGTATGTGAAGCCCTGAAAGGAATATTATCGCAACAACCAGGATAACAAATACCAGCAGCGCTATCTCTGCGTAACCAACCGAACTCATAGACCTCTATTATAGTTTAAGTATAATACTTTTCGTGTTATTTATATGCCGGCTCAAAATAATTCTAAATGCACTGGACATTAACAATTGGTGCGACAAAATATTAACCGATCCAGCTATCGCCTTCCAATGGAATTTAAAGCAAGGTTAGTTTCATGGAACGAAATTGTGGACTGGTGCCTTTCTATCAGGAAGGAAATTGTTAATTCATACAGCCCGGAGATAATAATTGCTCTTTCCCGCGGGGGTTTGGTTCCAGGGAGACTTCTCTCGGATTACCTGTGGATCAAGGATCTTTACACCATTAAAACAGAACACTGGGGAATAACAGCCTCAAAGGATGCGACAGCAAAGATCCGCGAGGATCCAACCATACCGGTTAAGAATCGATCTGTACTCATTGTTGACGATATCACCGATACCGGAAAGAGTATGAAACTTGCATCTGATTTCATCAAAAAGCTCGGCCCAGAAGAAGTAAAGACCGCAACGATGTTGCACATAGACCATTCCTCGTTTAAACCGGATTATTACGCGACAGAAGTTAGCAACAAGGAATGGACATGGTTTATATTTCCATGGAATATCTATGAGGACGTCCTCCGCCTGCTGGACAAGGCAATGACCGGTGAACACACAGAAGAGGAGATAATCACCCTACTGGCTAGCAACTTTGATCTAAATATCTCCAGACAGCTCCTTCAGGATCTGCTTTCAAATTTCAGGCAGTCTGGTAAAGTTTTTCGGAATAACCAGAAATGGCGTATAATCAGGACCTCGTAATTATTGTTCCTGACTCCCCGCTTAGCGCGTCCAGGCAGTTTTCGATCGATGTAATGTTTGCCACAGTTCCTCCGTTCCTGATGAAATTTATTGCTGCCATGACCTTTGGCCCCATACTACCGCCACCGAACTGTTTTTCGCTATAGTACTGGGCCATCTGGTCAACTGAAATATGATCAATAGCCTTTTGCTCTGGTTTGCCGTAATTAATGAACGCATTCTTAACATCTGTCAAGATCAAAAGCCTGGAACAACCCGTGCTTGAGGCCAGAACTGATGAAGCAAGATCCTTGTCTATAACAGCCTCAACACCTGTAAGCCTTCCATTTTTTCTAATCATCGGAGTGCCACCGCCACCTGTACTCACCGGAAGAAAGTTTTCCCTCAGGAGGTTTATTATGACCCTTTTTTCGACGATCTCCANNGCTGGTGATGGAACCAGTCTCCTCCATCCTCTGCCAGAATCATCCTTCATTGCCCAATGTCGTGTTTTCATGAGATTTCTGGCATCCTCTTCCGTGTAGAAAGGGCCGATGGGTTTTGATGGAGTGCGAAAAGCAGGGTCTTCCGGGTTAACTATCGTGCGTGTGAATACAGAAATAGATTCTTTTGAGAGACCGATTCTGGTTCTGACATCCTCATAAGCAGTCATCAGGATCTGCGAAATTAGACCCTGCGACATCGACCCGCACACATCAAGCGGCATAGGTGGAACAGTTCCGGCAGCCACCTCATTCTGGATCAATATGTTCCCTACCTGCGGTCCATTGCCATGTGTTATCAGGACTTCATGATCCGGTATAACCAGAGAGAGCTTTTCAAAAGCCTCCGTTGCTCTCTTAACCTGTGAATCGAAAGTAGGGGAATCCCCCTTCTGAAGGAGTGCATTACCGCCCAGCGCAATTAAGATCCTTTCCATAAAATCAAGGTTGAGTGTATCAACCCCGAATATTTAAACTGTTCAAGAATGGATAAATTACTATCTGATCAAGAGATTAGGGTTCATGAAAGTTGCGCATACTCCAGATCCGGATGATTCATTCATGTTCTATGGCATGTTCGAGAAAAAAATACCGACGCATTTTGATTACGATCAGGTGATAAAAGATATAGAAGCACTTAACCAGGATGCTTTGTCTGCAAAATATGAAATTACAGCCATGTCTGCACCGGCTTATGCCCGTACAAGTAATGCATATCACCTGACTTCAGCTGGTGCAAGCTTCGGCATCTCTTATGGACCAATAGTTGTTGCAAAAAAAGAGATTGACCTTAAAGAAGCGGTTATAGCTACCCCCGGTGAATTGACCTCCTCTCACAACCTTTACAGGATGTTTATGCCACCCCCGAGACAGTTTAAACTTATTAGATTTGATCAGATAGTTCCTGCCGTGCTGGATGGCCAGGCTGACGCCGGTATAATCATTCACGATGAGCAATTAACATATCAGAATAAAGGGTTGATAAAAGTTGGCGATCTTTACAGCCACTGGAGTTCTTACGCACCGGGATTACCAATTCCATTGGGTTTCAATGCAGCTTCATCCAAGCTTTCAGAAAAAGAAATCAATGGTTTCATGGATGATTTCAGGAGATCAATCAAGTATGGGTTAGAAAATGAGAATGACGCACTCAGATATTCAATGAAGTATGCCAGGTACAGTGATCTCGAACTCGAAAGAAAGTTTGTCAAAATGTATGTCAACGAACTTACACCTGATTTTGGCGAAAAAGGGAGAAAAGCAATTCAAAAATACTTTGAACGTGCCTGGGAAATGAATCTTATGCAGAAATTCAGGATAAATGTGGTCTAATTTTTTCTTGGAAAGAGCAATCGGCTGAATTGTTGAAGTGCCAGTGCTTCTTTAAGACTGGTCGTTAGATACTTCAGGTGCCTTTTCTTCCTGAGGCTTTCCAGGTTCATCTTTTGGTTCCTCTTCAATACCCCCATACTGGAAGCATGCAGCAAAATGTCCTGGTCTGACCTCCATAAGTGGTGGAGTCTGGGGTTTCCTGACCTTTATAATAACATCATCCCCGGTCGGAGACAANNCCAGCATAGATCTGGCTTCTATTAGTCTGTTCAGTTCCTCAACGAATTCGTATGAGACCCTTGAATTTCCCTCAAATGTTATGTGTATCTCGTCTGACTCATCCACCGAACGAACATCCTTGTGCGCGGGAAACAGGCTCAGCGTAGCTTTCCTATTTACAATCAGCACCTCAAGTATAAGGTCCTC
>DAQB01000101.1 GCA_002502705.1 Thermoplasmatales archaeon UBA582
GTAGTTGCATTTCCGGAAAAACTAAAATTGAAAAGTGTAGCATTATCTGTGTCCAGTGTAACGGGAACTAAAGTCTCATTATAGAAGAATGTTTCATTCATGTTCGGTGGTGGTATCACGTTTTTAGGAATTTTAACAGGACCTGTTGGTGGCACCACGTGTATAAAGAAGAAAAGTGAAGAGAGAATAACAATTGCTGCGATAAATACAGCTACTCCTTTTGCGTTCAACTGTTTGCAAATTTAATCAACTATATAAGTATCTTGGTACCTGGAGGCCGGAACTAAATTAATTCCTCATTTTAACTGCCACGCCTTTTTTAAGGTCCCGCATTGCAACAGAAGACATTTTTGAAACTCCCACACCCCGTATTTCTCCATTGTGAACAACCACAACTTCGTCCTCAATTCCGATGTCGTCTGTGGATGAAAGTATACCAACCGGATAGATATTGGCCGTTGGTTTGAAATCGTCTATTTCTACCAGAAACCTGGTGTTTTCAAGAAAAGCTGGCGCAATTTCCCTGGTGATAGTTTCCTTTCCCTGAGACCTGTTAAAAACAAGGCAGACTTTTCCTGCCCTGGTAAGCATGTCCTGGTTATAACTTTTTATCGCCCTGGTCCCCTCCAGATATGGTCCAATCCAGTTTCCGAATTGAAACATGGCGACAGATAGAAGCTCCTCATGTCTTTCATTCAAGTGCCTGCGTCTTGATCTATCCTTAGTTACTCCGGAAACGACTTCTCTCAGTTTAGATAGATCCGACTGTCTCCCTGAACGGCCCTCTATAAATATTGAATCCTCCGGGAGAACCTCCTTTACGAAGAGCAGATCCTCGGGAAGGAATGCAATTATCTGATCGTATTTATTCCTTTCAAGATATGATTTCAGCATTGTTGAGATCATTTTCTTCTCGTCTTCGAACCATTGCCCGATGACGGGTATATCATAGAACGCGGCAGGGTAAATACCTTCCAATTCTCTAGGAACAAGACCTACTGGGGATGTCACTATCAGCTCATGAAGATTTTCCCTCAACCCGGATAATGCTTCTATTATTCTCTGGTGGCTCCTGGAGGTAGAATACGGTTTCCGGGCTGAACATGGAAGCAACAGAAGAATATCCCGTCCTTCGGGTTTGACGTAATTATTGGTTATCTTCTTTCTATATTGAAGCAGATCAGGTCGGTAAATCGAAAGCATTTCATTTGCGCGTATAAAGGGTGTTACCCTTGGAAATGCAGAAATCTGTTTATCCGAATATTTATTGTCAAGATTCCGAATTATCTCAATGGATTTTCCAGAAATAATGTATTTCTCAACTAATTCACGAAGCGTTCTGTTTTCGATAGCCCTTCTGATAGTTAGCATCTCTTCGTTGACATAGTTTAGATTAGCATCAAATGGATCAGCCTCTGTTCTCGCATAACCAAAAGGCGTAATCTTATAGTGATCAATAGAAAGTTTTCTCAGCAATATGTCGTCGAAAATTGAGAATCCAAGATACACAAGGGAGGGTATAAGGAATGGGTCGGAAATCCCTGGACCATAAATCAATTTTCTATAACCGTATCTTGAATGTATCTTCATCATCTCATCCACCAACGCAGATGAATGCTGCAGCAGATATGATGCATTTCTGAATACAATAATATCATCAAGCTCTACGATATCGGCTGATCCTGGTTCCAGATAAGATCTTTTCGAGTATTTCTTGATCTCCCTTCCGAAGATAAAATTAGATTCAGCGTTTGATTTGAAAAATGATTTATCCGTCGTATCTATAATTCCAGGATAATCGAATAAGCTGTCTAGACTTCCGGTCCTGGAATAACAGAAAAAGGCCTTATCAACAAACATCTTTAGTTTCCAATCTTTACGCCACATCGCAGAACAATAGATAAAATCTATTGCTATGACCACTTTTGGATGCAGTCTTCTTCAAACCTCGAAGAGTAGTAGAATTTCAATCCAAGAATATACCAAAATTTAATAAGTTTCTTTTTAATGTGCAGGCAATCATAATCGTTTGCATTTGCTGTTGGAAAGGTTCTATTAATGGTTAACTCAACTGAAAAAATGAATTTAGTCCTGCCGGGGGATATATTGGGGACGTCGGAGGAATTTCTTCCGGGTAGAAACGTTATGGATGAGAATGGTTTATTGATCGCCCTTAAGCCGGGCACGCTGGTTAAGGATGAAAAAAACCTTACTGTATCTGTGCATTCCTTTAAGGTAACGATTAAACCTAAACCGGGAGATGTGGTTTATGGGCAGGTCACGAAGAGTGATCGCGGTAAATACAACATAGCCATAGGTGCATTCCAGGAAGCAGGGCATAAAGAATTGGTACCCACCAAGATGGAGGCTACTCTCANNATGTTTCCAGATATGGAACAGATATATCCATAGGCGGCAGAGAATTCGGTGTCCTCCTTGCAAAGTGCAATAACTGCAGACAGATGTTATTCCTAGAAAATAACTCACTTAAATGTCACAATTGTGGGAACGTAGAAAGCCGTAAGCTGGCAGAGGACTATGGGAAGATTGATCTATATGGGAAGAAATTTTAAATCTACTGGAACATCAAGTTCAGCAAGCGTCGACAAGCTCAGCAGTGAATTAAATACGATGAGAAAAGAACTTGAGGACATGAAGGAAGTACTGAGAGGACTCATACAGGTCATTATGAGCAGGGATGGGCCCGTGGACGAGGATGAATATAACTGAAGTGATGTAAAATGATAATGCCAATGAAAATGCTTGAAAGTGTGTTGAATAAGAAGGTTGCGCTGCTTTTGAAGGACAATAGAACGCTGGAAGGTTCACTGATCGGATATGATGAATATATGAACCTGGTCCTCGATGATGTTGAGGAGAAGGCACAGGAAGTAAACAGGAAACTTGGCGTTGTCATAGTTCGCGGCAGCAACGTCGTTAGAATGGTTCCGATCTGATTTTTTTGTGAGCGTTCAAACTCGAATCATTTAATTCATAAAGGGTGATCTCAAGTTTATACACATTAGTCAGCCTTGGGCAAATAAAGTTTAAGTAATTTGAAGCTTTTTTTGCTGATGCCAGACAATGATCAGTTTGAATTTAACCCATCGATGCTTGTTAATGACCCATACCCGATATACCGGGCACTGAGAGAGGCTTCGCCTGTCGCATACATTGATTCATTAAAATCCTATGTTGTCACGCGGTATGAGGACTGCACGAAGATCCTGAAAGATATAAATTTTGGAAAACAGCGAATTACCCTTAATACGCATGATCTCGAAAAGCAGTTTCTTGCTGTAAACGGGGATAAATATCCACAGACAGAAGAGAAATCAATCCTAACACTTGATCCTCCGGATCATACCAGGTTGAGGTCGCTGGTATCAAGGGCCTTCACACCAAGGGTGATTGAATCTCTTAAACCATTTGTTAGGACTATCACAAGCAGTATTATTGAAATGAATGCGGTAAGACAGTTTGATGTGATTTCCTCTATAGCAGCTCCCGTACCAGCATATGTTATCGCGAAGATGATGGGCGTCCCTGATTCAGATAGGGATAATTTCAAAAAGATGTCTGATGATGTGATCTTGTCGCTGGATCCCTCGAAAGGCAAGGAAGATCTGATGAAGTCCATTAAGGCATATTATGAACTTGCCTCATACTTCAACAGGTTAATTGAATTAAAAGCCAAGGAACCCGGTGATGATCTCACAAGTTCATTGATAAAGATAAGAGATACTGGTGGAAAGTTATCTCATTCAGAATTGCTTTCTATGTGTATACTGCTTCTGGTTGCAGGACATGAAACTACAACTAATCTGATAGGAAATGGTTTCTACGCCCTTCTGCGTCATCGAGAGCAGATGGATATTCTGAAAAATGATTCATCAGCCCTCAAAAATGGGATTGAGGAGATGCTCAGATACGAGTCACCGGTTCAGATGACATCACGTTCAGCATCTGAAAATGTTTTTGTTGGAGATATCGAAATAAACAAAGGTCGCAGAATAATTACGCTGCTCGGTTCTGCAAACAGAGACCCGGCTGCAAACGACGATCCTGATTCTTTCAACGTAGAAAGGAAAAATATCAAACATCTTTCCTTCAGTGAAGGGATCCATTTCTGCCTTGGCGCACCACTTGCAAGGATGGAAGCAGAAGTTGTGTTTGATTTGCTTCTCCTGAAATACCCCGATGCAAAGATTGCGGCTGAACCAAAATGGAAAGAGAATATAACAATGCGGGGTCTTGAGAGCCTGGTCATCAAGCCATAACCGATTAGGTTTAATTCAACTTTAAACGCCTTATACCGGGAGAATAACTGACTAACTAATGCAACTAATTTTTTTTCTCTCAACTTACTTTTAGGGAAACATTAGTTTTTTCCAATTAAAAGCGGTGATCTATTGGAGTGAATTTGAGTTTATAAATAATAATTATTAGCAATTAGTAATAATTAAATATTTAGAAGAGATATTGTCATATGGCTGAGGAATCGTTTATGCATGGATTGCCAATGTGTCAAAAACTGATTGAATGCAGGACTCGTATAGAAAGACCAGAGGTGGGTTAAAGTGTCAGAGGAAAGGTGCCCAGTAGATCATTCTATGAATAAACATAAGACAATAGAGGACTGGTGGCCGGAAAGGCTTGATTTAAGAATTCTCAGGCAAAATTCTGCAGAATCAAATCCATTCGGAAAGGAATTTAATTATGCAAGAGAGTTTGAAGCATTGGATCTGGAATCGGTTAAAAAGGATTTAGCGGAAATGATGACAAAGTCCCAGGACTGGTGGCCTGCTGACTTTGGCAATTACGGCCCATTACTGATCAGAATGGCATGGCATGCTGCTGGTACATATAGGGTTGGAGATGGTAGAGGCGGAGCTGGTTCAGCCCAGCAACGTTTTCCGCCTATAAACAGCTGGCCGGACAATGTTAATTTAGACAAGGCAA
>DAQB01000028.1 GCA_002502705.1 Thermoplasmatales archaeon UBA582
GAAATGATCGATATACAGGTTTGATAAGACTAAAGAATTAGAGAACACCAAGAGGAAAGACGAATACGGGAATAGGTTGGGTAATCGTAGCAGACAATCAACCTCTGGAAGAGATTCAGAAAAGTCAGAGAGTGGATACTGCCATGAATAAGTTTGATCTGGAGTTCATGAATGGATACATAAAATCGACATTGCGACTAACCAAGAAGATCCAATAATCAAAGACCCCGGAGGAAGCAAAGGAAATAGCCATGAAAATGGAAAGCAAGGCATTCGAAAAGTTTGAAGAATCAATGGGGAGCCTTTAATGTTGGAGAGTAATAAAATTTATGGGGTTGCAGCACATGTTCAGAGGTAGAAATAAGCATGATGGAACAAAATTTGGAAAGTTCTGAGAAAAATAAACATCACCTGGCAGCCTTGAAAGCATGGGAAACAATGAGGCGGGAAAGAATAGAGCGGATAAAGAGTGAATATGAGAGTTTGGAAGACTATCTATTTGACCCTGATATGAGAAAGGTTGCGTATGGGACGTATAAACTTAATCCTCCAATGATAAAACCATCCAAACTTACATGGATAGAAAAAGGAGGGGTGGGAAAGGAACTTTCAGATGGGTGGTCGTTAAATTTTGCCGTCGGATGTACGCATGCATGCAGATTTTGTTACGTTGATAATATTAATAAGCGATATGGCGAGAAAAGGGCAGGGCCATTGGTAAAGAGATCATGGGGCAATTATTTCTACACCCCAGCCAACATCGAGGAAGCTATTGAAAAAACTAACTGGAAGAAATGGAAAGGAATAGAGGTTATGATGTCTTCCACTCATGATCCTTATCTGCCTCAGCTCTCAGGGATTACAAGAAAGATAATTACTGTTGCATTGGAGAATGGAGTGAAAATATGCGTTCAAACGAGATCTCCCCTTGTCAAAAGAGACTTTGACATATATATGAAATATAAGGACCAAGTGAGAATTCAGGTTTCGGTTGCTACAATGAACCATGAGCTGGCCAGAATCATGGAGCCAAGAGTTGCTTCTCCGGAGGCACGGATAGGTATTATAAGGGAAGCAAAGAATATAGGACTAACAGCAGGAATAATCATAGCTCCGGTCATGCCTCCTTTAAGAATTAGGCCACAAGCTTCCAAGGACCTGGAGGAGATTATAAAGAGCATCTCAGATATCAAGCCAGATTTTATTTTTGGAGAATGTCTTCATTCCAGAGGATCCAATGTTAAAGAACTGGAAATGACACTTGATGAACCGGTTCTGTTCANNAAATGACACTCGATGAGCCGATTCTATTAAACGGATTCGATTATGCAATAGAAAAGCAGTTTCATTCAATTCTTAAAAGATATGGAATGAAGGGGAGATGGTGGAGGGAACATAAGAAATCTTTTAAAGAATAGCTTGGTCACCTTTAACCGTCCTCAATATGGCCTCGCAATCCTTGCCATCGTAATTTCCTATTATTTTTCCAAATGATTTCATTGGCTCTATAAAGGAGGTCCCCCCAGATGTTTCCCTTATCCTTAGAATCATCGAATATTCCGTTTTATTTCCTATGCTATTTATTGGAACCATATTCCCAAAAGGCTTTCCGAATTCTTCTTCAAACATTGATAGAAGAGACTCGTCTGGGGTGTCTCCAACCTCGTAACCAGGCAGAAACGACTGCGTCCTTTTTATATCGTTGTCTGTAAATCGCTTTTCAATTCTCCCTTGGAGTCTGTATACTCCCCATGTATAATTCATTAGTATATCCACATATAGGGTTTTTTTCATAAGCGTTTTTAATTTGACAAACTCTGGCTCCATTCCTTCAGGATCAATGAAAAACAACACGATAGTTCTTGCTGTAACTTGTTCTTTGACTATTTTTTCAATATTAATGTTCACGTCTCCCTTTACCACTTCAAATTTTCCTGGACACAACAACTCCATTCTTTTCGACAAAATTTCAGCCCTCTCCTCATCTTTCTCGAATGAGATTATTTTATCAAAACGTTCATTCATTGCTGCCAGAAGTGATGATCCTAAAACCGAATAATTTGTGTTCCTTATTTTAACAAGCCCACTTCCTCCAAACGCATCAACAAATAATATTTTGCTGAATCCGCCTTTATCCTTTCGACTTTTGGCTATCCTTGAGAAAATACCCATATAATAATTAAGATAGGAAAGTTTGAGGAGTGTGTGTCCCCCATATTCATTATCTATCTCCGATAAACCTAATGAATTTGTGTCTAAAAGCTCAATAACATTACTCTCATTCTCACAAGCTATGAATCTTATCTGATCACTCAATTTCTCATAATCAGTCTTTGCTTTCTTTGGCATGAGATCTATCCTACCGCATTTTCCTTTTTCCATCGTTCAATTTTTTCTTTTATCGCTTCTCTAATGAAATCTTGAGAAGACATCCAAAGATCTTCTTTGGTTATTATAGAATTTATCTCATTAAACAACCCTTCTGGCAACTGTAAAGTCAATTTTAAGGACGTTTTAGACATCTATCTTTATAAACTATAAACGTTTAAATATTTGTAAGTATTAAGACTTCTATAGAGGTTTAAAAGAGGAACAAAAATGTCAGTTAAAATAACCTTGGTGATTCCCACAAAGATTTATGAGGATATAAACGAGCTATATCTCGGCAAATATCTCTCTAAACAGGAATTCATCCTAGCGGCAATAAGAGAAAAAATAAGCAAGGAAAGTCAAGCGAGGGAGATTCCAAAATGAGAGGATCACATTTGACGAAGGAAGGATGGGAGAGGGCGGATCCTCAGATTCTTAGGATTGTGAAATCCATTGAGAATTTGAAGATGGACGATAATGGAGACAGATACTGGACTAAATCTAGAGATAGAAAACTGAGGAGGCGATTGGAAATGAATGACCCTGAAAAAAGGAAAATAGAAAATTTTGACGAATTTGGAATTGACAGACCTGAGATGGACTACGATAATGAAGGTGAATCAGGGTATGAATGATTTTTCGAAGTGGGTTGATGAGATGATTGGAAGGATGGAGATTGTGGATGGGAAAATCAAGATTTCAGGAAAATTAAACGGAGAGGCAGTCAGATTGTTGAGGGATCGAGCAATTCAGCCATTTGGATTGTGGACCGTAAACAAACAAGAAGAAACCTCCGGACAAAGTCCGAATCAGGATCTTATGGATATTGTTTCAAAATATGATCTTCAAATTGATGGAGAAAAGATAAGGATCCCATCCAAGGTTGACTATTTTAAGAGTTTATGCAACTCTATGGAAAAGGTTGGATATCAATATGTGAAAGGGAAAAGTCTGTTCTTGCCAAAATGGGGAGGAGTAAATCGACATGCCTAAACGGAATTTTGACAATGACCTGAAGACGTTCAGTTTATGGTGCTCTGGACACGATGTCGCAGAAAGTACCAAGAGGAAGAATATTACCAGGATAAAGGAACTCGCAAGGAAGGGGATTGATGTCTACCGTCCCGAAGAATACTCTGTGTATCAGTATTGCGAAAGGAAACTTCAGGGAGGAATGAAGAGAAGATCCCTGCAGAGGATAATTGATATCCAACCTTTTCCATNNATCCCTGCAGAGGATAATTGATGATTTTGCCAGATGGCTGAAGTTTATCGAAAGCAAGTATGATTATAAAATAGGGTTCGAAATGCCCCACTATTCACGGGAAGAATCTCCAGAACCGTGGGTACCGACCCCAGGGGACGTTCAAAAACTCCTGGAAGAATGTGAAAATGAGTTCCATAGAAAGCTCAATAACGCAGGAGATGAGGAACACCGAAAGAAATGGTTCAGGGTCAGATGCGAAATAGAGATCATGGCATACGGTGGCCTCAGGGCAGGAGAGGTATGCATGCTCAACCTTTCAAACCTGACCGAGAAAGGAATNNGGAATGAGTATGTGGAGAATTACAGGATTAAGAGCAGCCAACAGGCACTCTTCACTACTTTGAGTGGAAGAATATCATCAGAGTTCCTGAGAAAAGAGATAAAGGAAGCTGGCTTGATGGCGGGTCTCCCAAGGCTCCATCCGCATGCTCTTAGGCATTTTTGCGCAACTTTTCTGCTTTCCTTGAACGTAAATATCAGGAAGATCCAACAACAACTTGGGCATAAGGATGTAAAGACAACACAGCAGTATACGCACCTAGGGTTGAGAGATACTCAGGAGGATATTTACGTGATTTATGAGCATTTTTTTCGGGATGAAGAAAACGAAGGGGGTCCAAATCCCGCCGAAGAGAGTGAAA
>DAQB01000010.1:0-12109 GCA_002502705.1 Thermoplasmatales archaeon UBA582
AGTGAGTCCCTGAGACTTCTCTCGGGTTCGCCGGAAAATATCGTTCCATCTACAACCGCGCCTTTCCTGGATGCTACCTTGCCGCCAATCATTTCCAGTATGTGGCCAACAGTCATTCTTGATGGGATTGCGTGTGGATTGATGATAATATCAGGAATAATGCCTTCTTCTGTAAATGGCAGATCCTCCTGCGGTACCACAGCTCCTATTACCCCTTTCTGACCATGCCTGGAAGCAAACTTGTCACCCAGCTCTGGTATTCTCTCGCTCCTTACCTTTATCTTCACTACTTTACTGTTGCTTTCGGAAACAGTCAGGATAACGTTGTCAATATAACCCTGCTCGTTTGGCCTCATTGTTATGGAGGATTCACGCCTTCTCTGCGGGCCTAATTTGTCCCCACCCTCGTCCAAGAACCTTGGAGGCGATGTCTTCCCTACAAGAACATCAGATCCCTGAACATAAGATTCAGGGAATATTATTCCCTCTTCATCAAGATTCTTGTAATATTCCTCAGCTCTGGCACCAAGAACATCATGGGTAGGAATTTCGAACTTATCCTCCTGGCCTCCGGGATATCTTCTCTCCTCTGCACTATAAGTTCTGAAAAATGAACTCCTGCCAAGCCCTCTCTCTATTGCGGCCTTGTTGAAAACGATTGCGTCCTGTATATTATAACCCTGGTATGAAAGAATTGCAACAACAAAATTCTGCCCAGCGGGTTTTTTATCATACTTAATGTAATCCATGACCCTTGTCTTTACAAGCGGTATCTGCGGATAGTGAAGTAGATGACCTCTAGTATCACTTCTTATCCTGAAGTTAGTAGCATAAAGACCGATACTCTGTTTTGTCATGGCCGCAGCCATTGTAATCCTTGGAGAAGAATTATGTTCAGGATATGGAATAACCGAAGCAACCACGCCCAATATAAGGGATGGATCTATCTCGAGATGGGTGTGCTCCTTTGTCAGTAACTTCTTTGAACTGAACTTTGCACCGCATTCACGGCACTCTATCTGTACTTTATCCTTATCAGAATCTCCAGGGTTGACCCAGTCCACAATGCTTCTGTGGAGATAGGTAGAGCATTTTGGACACTTTTCAGGTATCTCAAAAGCATAAATTGCGATAAACAGGTTATCCTCCTCTTCAGCGTCAACCCATTCAACGTGACCATTTTTCACAAGGTCCTGTATGGAATAATCGCCATTTTCCAGTTTTCTCAAAATATCTTTCTTGAGGGTTACGTCTGCATCCTTTACAGTGATGAGCGGCCTCCTGAGCCTCCCCCTGTCACAGTTGATTATTACCTCATTTGTATCTGTGTCGTACTTAACATTAACCTCATCGGAAAGCCTACCAGACCTCCTCTCCTTTCTGATCAGATTGGTCAGGGCGCTAGGGTTTTCGTGATAACCCACAAAATCTCCATTCAGATATACTCTGCCGAATTTATTACCAATTTCAGCCTCTTCGAGTAAATGATTTGCGGAGAGAAGCTGCATAACTGGTGCAGGATCAACACCTTCTGTGACGTTTATAAGTAAAGCAGCATTTTTAACTAAACCACAGTTCTGGCCCTCGGGTGTTTCGTTCGGGCAGATCCTTCCCCACTGCGTAGGATGCAAGTCTCTTGCTTCAAAATGTGGCTGTGACCTTGTCAGTGGAGATATGACCCTTCTGAGATGGCTCAAAGTACTGACATTTGAGACCCTGTCCAAAAGCTGGGATATGCCAGTTCTACCACTGTTCCAATTACCTGTCGACATAGCATGAAGTATCTTTTGTGTGAGGAGATCCTGTCTGATTGCCGGTCTTAGACGAATCCCTTTCTTCTTGTTGTATGTCCTTTCAAGCTGATACTTTAGATCCTTCATTACACTCTGGAAAGCTGACCTGAATAATTCATCAAGCAGGTCGCCTGTAAGCTTTATTCTCTTGTTGGCCAGATGATCTTTATCATCTGGTTTTCTTATTCCTAGATGCAGTTCAAGAAGAGATCTTGCCATTCTGCCAAGATATACTGCCTTTTTCAATCTGTCCTGTGGAAGATCGCCCAGATGTGGAAGTAATGATTTATCAAGCATCTGGGAAACTTTCTTTTCCCTGAATTCCTNNGCAAACCTCTTTTCCAGGTATGAAATAGCGTCTTCTGTTGAATTCACGCCTGAAGGCGGGAAAGTTTTTGGATCATGGGCATCTTCAATGTTCGAATAGATAATTGGTTCCATCCCTTTGACCGAAGCAATAGAATCATGAATCCTGACGTCCTTTTCAAGGCCAAGTGCCTTCATCAAAATAACTAACGGAATTGTTCCTGCTACTGATGGTATTGTAACATTAATGGAACCATCTGACTGCTTCTCCATCGCCGTGAGCGCCCGGAATCCACCTTTCTGAGAAAATACCTTGGCGACCTCAAGTACAGAATCGTATTTTTCCTCGTATTCCACCAGAATTTTGTTGGGCGCAAGATCCTCCAGTGAGACAATAGCCCTTTCTCCACCGCCTATAATGAAATAACCGCCAGNNTGCGCCAGCATCATCCGGATCTTCACCAACGTACTGAAGCTTTTCCTTCCTGGTGCCATCAACAGGACCGTTATTCTTCTCAATATAGCTATCGAGGTTATTCTCATGAAGCGTACAGACCTTTGATCGTATCATAACAGGAATGTCGCCTATTTTAATGGTTTCCGCCTCTTTTTCAACGCCATCCTCAAAAATCCTTAATTTAAGATTGACAGGGGCAAGATAGTGCAGGTCTCTTAGTCTTGCTTCGTTCGGTGTTATCTGGTTCGAAGCGCCTGAGGCCTCCTTAATCTCTGGTCTGTCAACCCAGATGCTCGCCTCGGCCGGGGCCCTCCCTGTTTCCTTTCTCNNAAATATATCTTTATCTCCCTTCCGCCACTCTTAGTTTTATCGAGCACCATGACGCCGGGTTCTTCATCATCTGATACCTTTGTTTCATCTACAATCTGCTGCATTATATTATTTGTATTTTCTTTCGTTGCCACAAAATAATTATACGATTCGATCTGGTGATTTACTATACTTTCTGTTTTAAAAAATGCATCAACGATTTCCTTCATCTAAATACCTCTCCAACTACTACCCTGTAATACTTGGANNATAATTTCTATAATCCTACCGGCCTCGATTGGGCCATGAATTTCTTCCAGTGCTCTTACAGCAGGATCACTCTTTACAATTTTAGGCAGCAGATCTTTCGATATCGCCAATTCGGATAAAACTTTTTCTTCCTGATTCTTCTCAACTAGATGATGCTCGGGCACCATATCATGGTGCAATACGTTGAACTTTGCCATATTACCACTTCCACCGCGGGCCCGGGGGGGTTCGAACCNNTTAAAAGCCAGATGCTCTACCTGGCTGAGCTACGGGCCCTAAATGATAGCGCTCTGGATTGATTATCAGGATATAAATATTGTTTAATCTAATTTAATGCTTAATTAACATTTCTGACATCTTCTCCATTCTATTGGTTCTTGAATCATGATTTACAGAATGACGCCTCGTATTATTTTCTCGGGATCAGCAGATTCTATTTACCCCGTAGGAAAAAGACTGATTTCAGTTAACCTGCGATTAAATTTTGTCAACCAATACGCAGAAAAGGCACATGTCGTAAGATATGCCACATCTACTTTTGTTTCCGCCTGTTTTAATAGGAATTGATTGATACTGGAGAGACTATCTATGAAAGTGAAAATGGGCGATCAAACACGAAACCTTTTCGCTGTTTGGTATGAAGATAATGTCGTTAGGTTGATTGATCAGAGAAAAATTCCTGAAGCATTGGAAATATATACTGCAAAGGATAGCGATGAAATTGCATTTGCAATTAAAGACATGGTTGTAAGAGGGGCACCGGCAATAGGAGTAACTGCAGCATATGGCCTGGCAATGGCAAACCTTTCAGGTGAGGACATGGAGAAAGCTGTTGACAAGATATCAAAGACAAGACCAACCGCCTTTGACCTGTTCAAAGCGATATCCTACATGAAATCTAATAATTTTGATCTTGGAGCTGCACTCCGTTATTCGAAGGAAATAACAGGAAGGTGCAAAAAAATCGGCGAGATCGGAAACACTATTATTAAGGACAGAAGCAGGATACTGACACATTGCAAAGCGGGAGCACTCGCCGTAGTCGATTGGGGTACCGCTCTTGCCCCTATGAGAATAGCAAATTCAGCAGGAAAGAAGATTACAGTGCTTGTCGATGAGACGAGGCCGCGAATGCAGGGGGCAAGACTTACTGCATGGGAACTCGAACAGGAGGGGATTGAGCATTATATAATTGCAGATAATGCCGCCGGCTATTACATGAGCCATGGTGAAGTGGACCTTGCCATAGTAGGTGCTGACAGGATCGCCGCTAATGGTGACTTCGCTAATAAGATCGGGACGTATGAAAAAGCCGTTTTGGCTAAGGAGAATAATGTTCCATTCTATGTGGCTGCTCCGGGAAGCACATTTGATTTCTCACTTAAGAGTGGCGAGGGTATACCAATAGAGGAACGCCATGAAGATGAGGTGTTGAAGATTGGCAATATTAGAGTGGCAAATTCTGGTTCAAGATCTAAAAACCCGGCATTTGACGTGACTCCAAGCAAATATGTCACTGCATTCATCACTGAATACGGTATGTTTGATCCTTCATCCCTGAAATCTCTTAAATCTAAAATGGACGCAGACCTATTTATGAGATGAAGTAAGGTATAAGTGGAGTCTATCTTTCGCTTTCTCCCTTAATTCCTGATGTCTTTTGAGAAATTTATTGACCCTCTCTATCAATATCGCCTTTAACTCACCACTTAAAAGACTTCCGGAAATATAGTCTTCCCTTATCTTTTTAAGTTTAGTGTCATCCGGTTCGAACATAATCCTCAGCCACTGGTAACTAACATCTATATCAGGATCCCCACCAAACTTTTTATGCTCTTCTACAGATGTTTTTCCACCCGAAAAAGCGTATTTGTTGATCTTCTTTCTAACTGTGTTCTCAGAATCAGTTACAAATATCGCATAATTAGGATCAGATGAACTCATTTTCCCCTCTACACCAGAAAGAGGTGGAATAAAGATGCTCATTATGCTTGCAGGTTTCAGGTATCCGAGCTTTGGCAGTACATCTCTGGCTATCCGGAAATGAGGGTCCTGATCAATGCCATATGGGATAAGACATGGTATATTGTGACCCAGCCTGATACTTTCCAAAACCGCTGGCACAGCCTGGATGCTTGTATAGAATGCCATGCCTATATTTGCATCCATTTCGAACCCGAACGATGCCCTGACTGTGGACAGCGTTATTTTCTTCGCTATTTTCAATGCATTTGGATAGAGGATGGACGCATTGTCTGAATCTATTAAAATTTCAGTATCCTTTTCAGAAAAACCTAATGAAATTATATCGAGTGCATTGTCGAGTGCAAGCGAATGCGTCTTTTCGAGATCCAGGTTATCGTTGAAAAGAAATTTTTCGTCGTCTGTCAGTTGAAAGATCAGTTTAACATGAAATTTTTCCTGCAGCCATCTGGTAAAGATCCATGGAACAAGGTGACCTATATGCGTATGATCGGATGGCCCGCGTCCGGTATAAAGGTAGAAAGGATTTCCGCTTGCATATTGGTCTAGAAGCCAACCAAGATCCCTGTGCGTAAAGAATATTCCCCTTCTTAGCATGAAATGCGGTTCGGATCCTGTTATCTCTTGGATCCTGCTTGTTAAAGAAAGGTCTATGGGTTGAGTACCAAACTTCTCCATAAGTTTGGTATAATCGACTTTTCCGGTCACAGACCAAGGAGTAACGTTAAATTCTTCATCTTCAGGCATTTTACCTTCCTATATACAGGAATAAACAGATCATATAAAATAATGACAGCGACCCTCACTTCCCGTCTCCTCGCGGAAGACAGTACGCATGAAGNNGTTCGGAATGAGACCGGGTGTTGCCCCACTGTTATGGCCGTCATTGCCACCTTAATTTAAAGGTAATATTTAATTCTGATTGATCCTGTCCTGGATTTAATCACAAATATTATGCCAGCCTAAAATTTATCTTGTTATCCCTGTCCATTACAAAAAAACTCTAAAATATTTCAAATAAGTTTTTATATTATTTGTGTTTCACTAATACGTTAATGACTAGCAGGTTGCTATAATGCTAAACGACTATCTATTAAGTATGTTCAGGTCATTTTTCCGCCAGAATTACGGTAATTCCCTTATCATTAAAGGTAAACCTGGCGCTGGCAAAACATCGTTTGCACTAGAGCTTCTCGACACTGTAAGATCTGAAGTGCCTGTTCATTACATATCTACAAGAGCGTCAGAGGACCCGCTTTTAATTAGGTTTCCATGGCTAGCGAACCTTTCTTCTGGTAAGAGGAGCGTGAATAAGGAAATTGAGAACATTTCGGCTTCTTCCAGATCCAGTCTTGAAGCACTGGAGAGAATGATTGAAGAAGGAAAAATCTCAAGGGGAAGCAGGCCAACCTTGAGTCCAGGACTTGTCTTAAACGTTGAGGAACTGCTTCCGGAGATTGAATTCCTGTATAGCTTTGTTGATCAGAATATCGGAAAGAGCCCTTTAATCGTGATTGATTCAATTGAGGCACTCTGCGAGAAGTATGATCTTGATCAGGGCCTGCTTTTCTCGATTATACAGAAGGATCTTGTTGAAGGAACAGGAGCAAACGTCATTGTCGTAATGGAAAGTTCAGTGGACAACAATCTGGACTATTATTCAGACGGCGTAGTATCTATGAGTTATGAGTTGGTCAACAATTTTCTTGTTAGAACTATAAGACTTGAGAAAATGAGGGGCGTTTCAATTGGCTCAAGCCCGGTTTACGTTTATTCGCTTGAGGACGGCAGGTTTCACTCTTTCAACAGGGATTCGATTAAATACCCGGCTTCAAAGGTTTCTGATCCCAAGGAGAGATCAAATAGTCAGCTAGAGGTGCCGTTTGGAAATCCCACTTTTTCAAAGGTTCTAGAACAACCTAACGATAAGATCCCCGTTGGGTCCGTAGTTATTATACACAGGGAGGGAAAATCTACTTCTGTTGACAGATATGTCAACCTTCTAAAAAATAATCTCATCAAGGAGAACATATCAAGCGGAAGAGGAGTGATAGATATCACATCCTCAAGTTATGAATCATCGAGATCACTTGTACAGTGCCTGGATCCGGATTGGATGAATCATTACATCACAGCTGAGAAATCTGACAGGCAGAGTCCGTACATCATAAACATGGGTGGCAAATCACTGCTTGAAGATTTTCCACGTGAGGTGGTAGACTTTTACCTTTCGTCTTCTCAGAAACCGCATACTTACATCCTTTCAACGGATTTCCTTTCTTTTGTTTATGGTGAGTCATTTTACGGTGACCTTGCGAACCTCATAAATTCACTGAGGACGGGAAATCTGATAGTCATAATTGCTGACGATGAGGAATATTCCAAGATATTACATTTTGCCAGTTATATTGTTCACATGTCTGATAACTTCGGTTATGTGACTGTTCATTCCGACCCATCTGAGATGTATCTGTGCAGCGTCGATGTTGGGGAAGATAGCTGGCCTTCAATAAAACTTTCAATTCTGGTCTAACTTCTCGCAAGATATCAGCTTTATTTCTTTGATCTGTGTTATAGAGGAACATCTATCCATATCTAGTGAATATGCGTCTAAAAGTATCTCAGCAGTTAATTTTAGCAATATCCTGGATGCAAAGTCGCAGTCCTCTGCTTTCGAAGATACTGAAACTGTAAACCTGTTTCCGTTCAATTCTATGGAACATCTGTGCTCTTGCCTGTTAAAGGATTCAGGTAAAAGCGGGTTGGAAGTTTCCTGATCGATCCGAATATTCTTTATTTTTTCAGTAAGGCCTGAGCTCATCATGAGTTCTCCCTGAGCAATCAGAGAATACATTGATACATGAAAGCAGGATAAGATTTAATTCATGCTGTGCGCTACCAACATGTGTATCCAGTAGAGCGTCCAAGGAGACTCCGGAAGTCTGAGTATATAAGGGACATGATAGCAGAGTTCAAACTTGACAAAAAGAAGCTTGTAATGCCTGTTTTTGTAGATGAGAATATTAAAGAACCTCAAAAGATTGAAAGCATGCCCGGGATTTTCAGGTATCCATTATCAGGCTTGGAAGAATATTTCGGTAAGCTTGAAAATCTTGGAATCAGGACAATACTGCTGTTCGGGATACCAAAGGAAAAGGATCCAACAGGTTCCTCCTCTTTTGACCCTAACGGTGTGGTTCAGAAGGCCCTGAAGATTTGCGATGAAACTTCCAGACTTACAAGCGTTGCTGATCTATGTCTCTGCGAATATACCGATCACGGCCATTGCGGGTTGATGGTAAACGGCAGGGNNACAGGGTGGATAATGACTCAACACTGGAAGTCTACGGTAAGATAGCAGTCTCATATGCGGAGGCGGGTGCAGACATCGTCGCACCTAGCGGTATGATGGACGGCCAGGTTTCAGCAATCAGGTCTGCACTTGATACGGGTAATTTCAGGGAAACCTTAATAATGTCATATTCCTCAAAATTTGCCTCAACGTTATATGGCCCTTTCAGGGATGCTGCCGGATCCTCGCCGAAGTTTGGAGATAGAAGAGGATATCAGATGGATTATAGGAATTACAGGCAATCGCTAAAGGAAGTAGAACTAGACGAACAGGAGGGGGCGGACATATTGATGGTAAAACCCTCACTGTTTTATCTGGATATAGTTACAAAAGTTAGGAAAAGAACAAACCTGCCGCTAGCTGTCTACAGCGTAAGTGCCGAATATACCATGATAAAGAATGCGGTGGACATGGGCCTTGTTCAGAAGGAAATAATAGAGGAGGCTCTGGTGGCACCATTCCGCGCGGGAGCAGATCTTCTTATTACGTATTTTGCAGAATCATATGCAAATGAATTTTGAGTTAATATTTCAATAAGGAAGGAAATTTTCAATTGTAGTGTGAGACTTCGAATAAACCTAATCCTGCGTATTTCAAAATAATTATCTATCTGATACGTATATTGAAAATGGTGATTTAAAATGCCAGTATATCTTGGAATGAAAGCGCCAGACTTTACGGTGAACACAACTAAAGGACCACTTGTTTTTTCCTCCTTAAAAGGGAAATGGGTACTTCTATTCTCACATCCAGCAGATTTTACTCCTGTCTGCACAACTGAGTTTTTGGCCTTTACCGAAAGATATGAAGATTTTAAAAAATTAGGTGTTGAGCTTATTGGACTTAGCGTTGACAGCATATACAGCCATATAGCATGGCTCAGAGACATTAATGAACATTATGGTGTCAATGTCCCATTCCCGGTTATCGCTGATATCGAAAAAGAAGTCGCAAAGGCTTATAATCTATATGACGAAAAATCAGGTGTAACTGTCAGGGGCGTATTCATAATAGATCCAAATCAGGTTGTCAGGTGGATGATATATTATCCAGCGGAAACCGGCAGGAATATGGATGAAATACTTAGGGTTGTAAAAGCTCTTCAGTTCAACTGGGATAAAAAACTCGCAACACCAGCGAACTGGAAACCAGGGGATGCGGGGATTGCCGGTGCACCTCTTACCCTTGAAGATAGTCTTCAGAGGGACAAGGAAGGGGCTGAGCGCTGGTACCTGAAAAGAGTCAAACAATAAAAGGCACTCTAGATGACAGAGTGCATAATGTACAACATAGTACTTGGGGAATTTCATCCCTCTACTATCTGTGTTGAAAGATCAAAATTTAATGATTCACTGAAGGATATCATATCTCTAACGGATGTTGAAACCTCAACTGAAAGTCTTCAGGAGTACATTTCAAATTATGCCCGTACTGATGAGATCAAGCCGGACGATAAGACAATTGGATTTGTGGTTTTCAATTTGCAGAAGAAAGTTCTCTCAATCTCCCTCGCTGCCATAGATTTGGAGATGAACGCGGTAATTTCCTCCTTAAAAGAACAAATTCAGGAATTTGGATTCAAGGTCGAACTTGATCTACCGGAATAATTTATTATTAGACTATATTCAGAAACCAGAGTAATTTCAGGATTTAGCTCGCATTATTATAAATATCGTTACAAACGGTTGCTCCCTCTCATCATTATTATTTTTTAGGGAATGATCAAATACTGAGTCATTGTGTGTCTGAAGTGGATTGTGTGAAACAATTTCTCAAATCTGCACGGAAATATGTCCCTGTGTTCATTGTTTTGATGTTTTTATTTTCTATAATTGCCTTATTCATCGCACAAAATGAGCATTATTTATCCTCAATTAAATGCTGCCTTTAAAACTTAAATACTACTGTTTGATTAGTTAAAACATGTTTGATTCACCAATCGAGTGGGCAATAATTGTTCTTGTGATTCTGGTCCTTTTTGGTACGAAAAAACTGCCAGAATTTGCCAGAAACATCGGAAGGGCCACAGGCGAGTTCACCCGGGGGAAAATGGACGTAGAGCGTGAGCTTAGGGCCTCAGCCTCTGCTTCGGCATCATCATCAAATAAAAACGTTGCTGATGCAGCGAAGGCGCTTGGTATAGACACAGCAAATAAGGATGATGCGACGCTTAAAAATGAGATAGCAGAAAAACTCAAGACATCTTAATGGAATATGAAGGTTACCTTAACCTCTTTCTCTCACATCTTGACGAGCTCAGACTGAGGTTATTGAGGGTTCTCAAGGTTTTTTTTATTTTTTTTGCAATTTTCCTGATTTTTGACCTGAGGACAGTATCCTTCCTTGGTTTTAATTTTCCATTCTTATATCCGGATTTTTTTCATAATATTGGAGCTCAATTTTTCACTGCTATCGAACATCACGTTCTTACAAAAGGTTATGTTACAATAACACTGAATCCAACGGATGGTGTGGTTGCAGATTTTTACAGTGCTATGTTTCTGAGTTTTGCCATGACACTGCCGTTAACAATTGACCAGATCGGGAAATTTGTCTCTCCAGGATTGAAAACAAATGAATCGCAGGCACTGAGATCCGTTGTGGTACCGGGTTCACTGCTCTTCATCTTGGGTTCATTTGTGGGGATATATTTCTTCTTGCCAGATCTTTTCAGGATTTTCTACCTTTATGATGTAGGGCTTGGAGCAGTGCCAGATCTAAGCATCAGTAAGCTTGTCTCGTTCATTTTTATTTATACGCTTATTTTTGGTCTTTCATTCGAGGTTCCAGTCTTCATGGTGATGTTAAGCAGATTCGGAGTCATCACAGCATCATACTGGAAAGAAAAATGGAGATATGCTGTTGTCGGCGCATTGCTTTTCGGCCTGATCCTGTCACCCGGTGTGACCGGATTCACTATGATGGCTATGGCCATTCCCATGATACTCCTGTATTTCGCCGGCATCTATTTTGCCAGGAAGGCAGAATTAAAATACAGTACGGAAAAAGAAACGGTTGTGGATGCCTGATCAATACATTGTAAGATTAAATTTCTCGTCCGCTTCTTCATAGGTTTTCCTGTCCCTGATGTTTAGAAGTCTCGAGATTCTTTCCATATTATCGGTATCAGATCTGTCATATAGTTCTCTTCCAAGAGCAAGCCTGGATAAATTTTCATCAAAATATACCCATTCTCCGTGTTTTCTCAGACAGTGAACACACTCTGCTGCTTCATCTTCATCTTTATCCGCGTGAATAAAGCATTCCTTGTAACTCATAGATCAGAACACCTCTTTGCATTGAATTCAGGAAATTTTATGCTGTACCGGTCTATCATAATTTTAAGATAGTAAACGAAGTTTTCCAGATATTCAGATGCTTCGTCCGGGCCAACCTGAGGGAAGCCCGCTTTTCCGATCTGCTCGGCAAATCCGAGGATCGACTCGCATTTCTCCTTGCCTTTGAGTATGTCATCAATTCTTCGGAGCAGGTTAAGAGCTACTTCATATTTCTGCTTCTTTGTAATGGCGAAAGCAGTTGAATAGGAGAGGATCTTTCTACCTATCCTAGATTCTGCATCATCGATTTCACCAAACATCAATGCGCTCCTTACAATTTCCAAATCGGTAATCACATTCA
>DAQB01000010.1:12120-19399 GCA_002502705.1 Thermoplasmatales archaeon UBA582
AAAATGGCCACTACTATAACAGCTGAAAAGTAAACCGGAATCTTGACGCTGGCCGGTGTCTGGAATTTATTATCATCTGGACTGCCTGAGTACATTATTATCATCACACGGAAGTAATAGAAGACGGAAATTGCGCTGTTCAGGATGGCAACAACCGCGAGCCACCATAATCCTCCCTGCACCAGGGAAAGAAACAGGTAGAATTTGGCAAAAAATCCTCCAGTGAGAGGTATACCAGCCAGTGCCAGAAGCAGGATTGAGAAGGAGAGAGCAATACCCGGTGACTTCTTTGACATACCAGATAGATCGTCTATCTTGGGGGATGTTCCCTTTATAGAGTTCATGGTCAGGAATGCTCCACCCTTCATGAAAATGTATACAAGAGAATACAGCATTCCGGCAGCAACTGCATAGTTCGTTGCAGGGCCATCGGAGGTATAACCTGCAACTGCGAATACAAGTATAAGGTATCCTGCCTGCGCAACGCTGGAATATGCAAGCAGCTTTTTCAGATTCGTCTGTGACAGGGCTGATATATTGGCATACGTCATTGTTGCAACTGCGAGTATGGCGAAGAAACCGTAAACGTAGCCACTCATTCCGGAGAAACCGACTATGAATACCTTTAACATGATCATAAAAGCAACCAGTTTGCTTCCCGTGGACAGAAAAGCAGAGACAGAGTTTTCAGTCCCGTCGTATGTATCAATTGCCCATTGATGCATAGGAAATATTGCAAGCTTGAATCCAAAACCTATGATAAGGAGACCGAGTGCTATAAGCATGTCTGGAGAGGAAGATATGTGTTCGAGAGATGAAAGGTCAAATGTCCCCGTCGAAAGAAAGAAGTAGGACAACCCGAGGATAATGAAAGCTGTAGCTACGGTCCCGGTGAAGAAATATTTCGTGGCTGATTCAAGGGTGCGCTTTGTCTTGTGATAACCAGCAATTACGTATGTTCCGATGCTAACAGCCTCGAAGCTTATGAAAAGTGTAATTAGGTTATAGCTGAATGCAGCAACTACCATTCCGACGGTCACAAAAAGCAGCATAGCGTAGAATATCTCGCTCCTGTTTCCTATATTCCTGAGTGCCGGATAGGTTATGAAAGCAGATGAGACAATGAATAGTAGGGCGAAATATACAGTAAAATCGTTGAACACAAAATAATCTGATAGATTGACATTATGCGGCAGATACAGTATCAGAAAGAATGAAAGAATAAATGCGGCAAATGCAACGGAAGCATAGATCACGGATTTAGCCCTGAGAATGCCAAGGGCCAATATTATAAAGCCAGCAGCGCCAAGCACGAATAATGGATAATAGGTTTCAAGTGAATACAGTGTTATCATAGAATTCCTCCGGCATAAGCCTCAATCGGACCATAGAATAATGTGGGGAATATCCCCAGTATGAGTATAATTATGAATATGATTAGTAGAATTGCGAGTGCTGGACCACTTATGTCAGATATCTTTCCAAGTCTTTCATTGTATGGTCCGTAAAGTGCCTTTTGCGCAGCCCATATGTGATATGATGCGGTAATCAGCATTCCAAATACAAGCAAAAATATCCAGTATCCAATTGTCTGGAATGACCCAACCAAGATTGAGAATTCACCAACGAAACCTGCGAGCCCCGGAAGACCGAGTGATGCAAGAAGTCCCCCCAGCATAAGTGTTGATAGGAACGGTGCTTCCCTGTAGATTCCACCAAGGGATGGTATCCTTTCACTTCCTGTCTTCTGGTAAATGAAATAGATCGAACCAAATAAAAGAAGCATGATTATGCCATGGGTGGCAACCTGAAACATGCCACCAGAAGCTGAAAGCAGAGCATTCTGGAACCCTGGATCTATCAGGGATGCACCGAATGCGATTGTGACAAAACCCATGGAAGCAGCACTCGCATATGCCATCATTCTTTTAAGGGACTGCTGGAACATGGCGGTCAGGGCAAAATATGATATACTGATCAGCCCCAGTGCAATAATTATGGCAAGCCCCGTGTATCCTATTAGATTTGCAAATGGGAAAATTATACCAAAAAGACCGTATCCACCCATCGCTGAAAGAGCCCCTGCAAGTATAATCGTAGTCGGGTATGGTGCCACCTCGTAACTATCCGCGACCCAGGCATGGACAGGAAAAGATGGAAGTTTTACAAGGAACGAGATAACAAAACCGAACAGGATAAAGAACCTTGATATTGAAGGTAAGAAAGATACAAACTTAGATGAAGTCATAGCAGCAAGGAGGGGCGTCATCTGAAGGGTGAGCACATGATAATAGAGATCGTAATATGAATAAAGTGCAAATATAGAAAGCAGCATAAAGATGGATCCTATGTGAGTGTAAACAAAGAATTTCAGTGAAACAGGCTCCTTCCGGTTACCGCCAAACCTGCCTATCATGAAATATACTGGAACAAGAACAAGTTCCCAGAAGATGTAGAAAAAGATGAAATTCCTGGAGATAAGGAGACCAATCATCCCCGATTCTGTCAGGAGGATAAGCATCATCATATTTTTGCCAAATTTCTCCTCATCGGTCAGGAATGAAGCAGCAGCAAAGATTATGCCCGTGAGTATCAACAGCGTGTCAGAAAATCCGGAAACACCAATGGAGAAATATATGCCAGCTGATTTCGATAACGCAATGTTAGATACTGAGAGAAAACCGCCAGTATAGCCTGAAGCAAATCTGAAAATGCTGTAAAGACCTATTGCAATTGCTGTTACTGATGTGGAGATCTTAGTAAAATAGCCGCTTCCCTTTTTTAATAGAAACGCTATCAGCGAGGAGAGCAGGACCCATAGAAAGATGTAAAGTACTATCATATAGCACCGCCGATTATTTCAACGATCAGAAACACAATCGCTGCCACTATTATCATGAGAATGAAATAGTTTTCAACTACTCCAGACTGTATTTTTCTCAAAATGGAACCAAACCTCGAAATGCCGGTTCCAGCCTTCTCGTTTGCTGTGTTATATCTTGCCTCAAAACCTGAGAAAGATGCTGAAAGCGGCAGTATAGCACGGACCGCGATCAGGTTTGTAAATAATTTGTCAATGTAGTACTTCTCTTTAATTACATGATATGCACGGCTTCTGCTCCTGTCAAGGTATTTCCATCTGTCACCAGTGCCAACATATATACCTAACAGGACACCTATTGCTATTAGAACATAGACAAGGGATTCCTCTGCTAAAGGTGCTGTGAAAGATGTGTAGCCCGGATATATATAAGAATAGAAATCACCCTGGAATATTCCAAATATCAATGCAAGTATTGCAAGCGGTATCAAAGGAAGAATAGCCCACCATGGTGGATCTTTTGCATGTTCTGCCAGGTAAGACCTTGATTTTCCAAGGGCCACCATTGAAAACATCCTGAATGTGTAAAAGGCAGTGAAGAATTCGCCGAAAGCAAGGAAAATCCATGGAAATATATCCTGTATTTTATAACCTGATAATACATAATAATTCCATGAAGCATCTACTATCTCCCCCTTGGAGAAAAACGCGGCAGTTGGAGGGATCCCTGCAAGTGTAATTGCACCTATGAACATCAATGTTACAGCCCACGGCATCCTTCTCCACAAACCGCCCATTTTTCTTATATCTCTCAGGTCAAGAAGGGCTATTAGAATGGCACCTGCCGACAGGAAAAGAAGGGCCTTGAAGAATGCATGTACAACAAGCTGGTATATCCCGAAGGGAACTCCTGAATAACCGATTATGCCTGCGATACCAATTGCTGCCATCATGTAACCTATCTGACTTATCGTAGAATAAGCGAGCACCCTCTTGATGTCATTCATCACCCAGGCAAGTGTCCCGGAATAAATCGCAGTGAATGCTCCAATTATTGCGACTACGTAAAGCGAATAATAAGCTGAAAATTCAAATAATGGAAATACCCTCGCCACAAGGTAAACACCAGCTGTTACCATGGTTGCTGCATGTATTAAGTNNGGGGCCTTCCATAGCATCTGGAATCCATACGTGGAGAGGAAACTGGGCAGACTTCCCAACAGCACCTCCAAAAATAAGGATCGTAATGAGAGCAAGTTTATCTGAGCCTATGTAAGTTGCAACAGCAGATGCATTCTGTATCAGGTAAGGTATACTGAGGGGGTCCCTTCCAGGTAGAGCTCCAGAAAGGGATGTGTAGAGAATTGCCAGGCCTATAAGCAAGGACATATCCCCAACTCTTGTAACTATGAATGCCTTCTTCGCTGCAGATGCTGCATTAGGCTTGAAGTACCAGAAGCCGATAAGCAGATAGGAACAGAGACCAACCAGCTCCCAGAACAGGAAAAGAATAACCAGATTGGATGCAAGTATCAACCCGAGCATTCCGCTTGTGAAAAGAGCGGTCTCAGCAAAATACACATGTTTATTCGGATCTTTTCCCATGTAATAAGTTGCAAACAGGTGAATCATTAGTGAGACAAATGAGACCATTATGACCATTACAAGGGCCAGATGATCAATGTAGATACCGTATCTCAGGTTTGCGAACCATGAATATGACTGGTATATTGTCCCATTCCCGATCGTAAAATAAACATAAGCTGACAGGGCAAGTGAAATAGCTATTGATGTTGAAGCAATCGCCCCCGCCAGTACCTTCCTGCTTCTGCCTGCAGCTAATGCTATGGGAGATGCAATCAGTGGTGCCAGAAATATAAACCAACCTGCGAAATACATGATGTTAACCCTTTATCTCACTCAATAGTGGAATATCGACCTTGCCGAATTTCCTGTAAATTGCAACCAAGAGGCTGAATCCAACAACAGATTCAACTGCAGCAATTGCAATGACAAATAGTGCCAGTACCAGTGGATCAGAAGAAGCCCCTGCGACAGAAATTAGGTTCAGAACAGCGGAATTTATCATAATTTCAAGTGAGATCAGCATTTTTATCCCGACTTTAGATGTCATTACACCGTAAAGGCCAACGCAGAAAAGAATAAGTGATACCGTTTCAGGTATGGCAAGTAACATTCAATCTTCCTCCCTTGATGTTATGTAAAACATTCCAATTATCCCACCGACAAGGATTAGCGAAAGTAGCTCAAATGCAACAACATAAGTTGAATAAAAATCTGTAGCTATCCCCGAAACGTTCTGGACGACCTCGGAGAAGTTTGTTATGCTCCTGAGCAGTGTGCCAAAAATAACAAGGAAAAATACCGCAACTGCGGCAAAAGCTTTCTTATTCAAACTCTTTACCTCCAGTCAGCATAAGTGTAAAGACCAATACAGTAACAATAGCACCAACGTACACAAGAAGCTCTATTGACGCAATCAGCGATGCGCCAAGGAAGACAAATACTCCAGCCATTGAAAAAAGGAAAAACATAAGCCAGGTCGCAGAGTGAACAATGTTCTTGTCATGGACAGCCTTGATTGATGTAAAGATCAGGAGGATCGCAAATATAAGAAAGATGATTGTGAAAATCATTTCTTAACATCCTCCTCTTTCATGGTCAGTTCGGTAGGAGAATACAGGAAGCTGTTTCTGGTCCTCGATGTTTCGAATTCATGTGTAAGATAAATTGCAGTGGTTGGACAAATTTCCTCACAGTTCCGGCATACCGTGCAGGTGCCGAAGTTGACGTCAGGATAGATTTTCCTCTTGTTCCTCGGATTCTCCCTATTAAGGCTTTCCATCTTGATGCTTCCATTTGGGCAAACCTGTTCGCACAGGGTGCAGCCGACACAGTCGTCAAGCTTCAGCGATATCCGGAATCTGAATCTTTCGGGAGTATATGGCTTCTGTTCAGGATATTGTACAGTGATGGGTTTCTTCAAGCCATGAGATGCAACGCTAATCATTCCTGAAATAATTCCAATGAGCGGAAATTTTCTTTTAGGTTCCTTAACTTCCATTTTACCACCCGAATCCCAGTGTCAAAACACCTGCAAGCACAAGATTTATGAATGAAATTGGAAGAAGATACTTCCAGCCTGAGTTGACCAGCTTATCAATTCTTATCCTAGGCATTGTGAGCCAGACAGTAAAAGATATAATGACCAGGATAGTTGCCTTTATCATAAGCCATATGAAACCTACATATCCTGAATATGGGCCATTGAAACCGCCAAGATAGAGTAATGAGACAATAATTGAGCCCAGGAAAATGGATCCGAAAAGACCCATATAGAAAATGCCGAATCTCATACCGGTATATTCAGTTGAATAACCGGACACTAGCTCACTGTCGCTTTCCCCCATATCAAATGGAGAATATGACGCCCTTGCCACCATTGCAATGAAAAATACTATAAGGCCAAGTGGTTCAAGTATTCCATATGGAAGAATCTCTGTGGCCACTACAGATTGGAAGTTCAACGCAGTCGGTGTACGGGCCGATGCCATCATAATTATAGCAATCACAGAAAGCATCATTGGAATCTCAAACGATATATCTTTTGCAACCGCTCTGAGTGAACCCATCAATGCATATTTGTTTCTTGAACTTATTCCGGCAAGAACCTCGCCGATTGGCATTATAGCAATTATAGCAAATATGAAAATTATACTGACACTTGAATACGTTATGGTAAGGTTTCCAAACCATGCCAGATCGCCATAAGGCAGAAAAGCAAATGAGAGAATCAGCCCGAAAAATACCAGGAAAGGGGCAACCTTGTATGGGAGATCATCCCTTTCCTTCGGGAAAATTACCTCTTTACCGGCAAGCTTCAGTGCATCGGCAATCAACTGCAGGGAACCGAACCTTCCGACTCTGTTTGGTCCGATTCGCATCTGGACCCTTGCCATATACTTCCTGAAGGAATATATCATAATAATAAGGGATATACTGACAAACAGGATCAGGATGATACTTTCTATGATGTATGATAAAGCATAACCCAGATCGTGACCGAGAAACCTGAGTATAAGGAATAACCTGTAAAGGAGATTCATCTGTCGATCTCCCCAAAAACCAGGTCTATAGAACCACTTATTGCTATCATATCAGCTACCATGTTGTCTTTTGCTAGAACCGGGAGAACTGAAAGGTTTTTAAACGTCGGGCTGCGTATTCTTACACGATAAGGCTTCACGCTGCCATCACCGACCAGGTATACTCCAAGCTCACCCTTGGATGACTCAGTTCTCGCATAAACCTCGCCATCTCCACGAAGCCTGATCATCATTGATTTCTTTGATTTCGGATTGAAATACGGACCGGCAGGTATCTTTGGCAGCGCCTGTTCAATTATTCTTACAGACTGCCTCATCTCTTCGAATCTCA
>DAQB01000158.1 GCA_002502705.1 Thermoplasmatales archaeon UBA582
TCTCGTATACACATTCCCGATATTTTCCCTTGTCTTCTCCGGTATGTTTCTGGGCGACCGGCTCACGCTTGAATCTATACTTGCTTCTATCCTCGGATTCGCCGGCGTGGTGCTGATATTCATTGAGCAGATAGGGTTAACTTCGATTTTCGGCGCCTTTCTTCTTGTAATCAGCGCCATATTCTGGGCGCTTGGCACTATTTTTTATAAAAAATATCTTTCTGCTGTTAATCCCGTTAACGTCAATACACTTCAACTTCTTTACTCAATACCTGTCTTATTCATCATAGCGGTTGCCATTTCACCCGCAGGTGTATTCAGTGTAAATTATCAGACTGTTTTCCTGACATTAATATTGGGAGTACCCGGGACAGCGGTTGCCTATCTGATTTATTTTCACCTGTTTCGTAAGTACGATGTTTCGGAAATATCATCCTACTTTTTCGCCGTACCGGCTCTTTCTATTGTCTTCAGTTTTGCAATCCTCGGAGAAAAAAGCTCAGTCCTGACATACATTGGTTTCGTAATGATATCTGTGGGCATGTTTGTCTCATACAGCAAAAAGAAGAAAACTGCAGATAATGATGAAATTGGAAATGTGACTGAAAGTAGATCTTGAATCATGTTTCATTATGTATCCTTTTTCCGAAAATAAATACCATCAGAGATATGATGATTCCTATTCCAGATATTATTCCCCAGAATGTTAAAACGGAAGCAGAAAACTGGCCCAGAAGAAAGGTTCCCATCAGGGGTGCAAACGGTACAGTGAAACCAACTATCACCTGAAACGCCCCAAAATACTGGCCACGCTTATCTGACGGTGCTAATTTACCAATCATGCTGTATGCAACAGGACTTATGATATTTTCACCCATTGTTATAAAGAAAACGTCAAGCAGCAGGAATACCGTACTGGAGAAAAAAGCTAGTGAAAGAAAACTGAAGGCATAAACTGCGCCACCGATTGCTATTCTGGTGTGATCCTTTACATGGCGGAAAAGCCAGTTTATGGGTATCTGCATTGTGACGACGAAAATACCGTTTAAGCCGTAAAGAATCCCGATGAATCTATTTGTTAGATGATCGAAATTACTCCAGAATAATGTAAGGGTAGTACCCCACTGGCCCGTTACAAACCATATCAATGCCAGGATGATACAAAGGATGATGAATCTGTGGTCTTTTGATGGAAATGACATGCCCCCCTGGACACCTGCCGGATGGTCCGGTTCCTTTATGTAAATATAGAAGAGGAAGAAATCCAGAAGCGAAATGGCAGCTGGAACCGCAAAAACATAACCATAGTTAAAATATGCAAGGAACCCTCCAAGCGCAGGGCCGACTGAAAAACCGAGATTAGCTGCTATTCTAAGTATGCTGAATGCGTCATTACGCTTTGTTTCTTCTACTATGTCCGTAATCAGTACATTATCAACTATTCCCTGTATTGTCACAAGAGGTTCAATCGCTATAAACGAGATAATCAGGAGGTAAAGCGATGAATGGGTGAAAGCTGAGTAAGACATAAGGGCGTATGTAAGAATGAGAAGAGGGGGCAAAAGAATACCGACCTTCCTTCTCCCTATTCTATCGATCAGATTTCCGCCATAAATGCTTGCCGGTAGAGAAACCATCGCTGTGCCAAAGAACAGCAGGCCTATTTCAAAGTAAGGAATACCCCTGATCAGTGACAGGTATACAGGTATAAAGATCCAGGCGGCAGATCTTCCAAGTGTTCTCACCAGCTGTGTTAATGAAATTACAGATACCGCCCTGTTCGAAAGTAGTTCCCTGTAATTCTTTCCTGAGAAGGTTTCCAAGTGTCAAATCCAGACCTCATTTAAAAGGACTAATTAAGGAGATTGAAAATTATGGAGTGAAATTTAATAGATAAACTTAAATACTATATTTGTCTGACAAACCTCACAATGGTAGAACTGACTGAAAAGACCCTTTCTTCTTTTAAGCGATGGATGTCAAATGAAAGAAAAAGCCAGTTAACTGTCAGACAATATTCATTTTTTGCCTCACTATTCATCGATTTTATTAAGAAAGAGATTAAAGAAATAAACGAGGAAGATATTGAAAGGTTCAAACAGTTCCTGGTAGTTGAAAAAAAATACTCCAAGAGCAGCCAATATCTGTGCATAAAAGCGTTGAGACTTTTATACAAATCATACCATATTCAGCCACCATACAACCTTACATCACCAAAAAGACCTAGAAGCGTGCCTAAATACCTTACTGAGCATGAGACTTCCAGGCTGCTGTCTTTAGCATCGAGAAACCCAAAAACCTTGGCAATAATATCAACACTTGCCTATACCGGGTTAAGGGTCAGCGAACTGTGCTCACTGAATATTGAGGATGTCGATCTCGAAGAGAAGGTAATGAGAGTAAGACATGGCAAGGGGGATAAGGACAGAATAGTAATTATGAGTGATGAGTGTGCTGACTCGATTGAAAAATACATGAAATTTAGGGTAATGATAAGAACAAACAGCGAAGCACTTTTCTTAAGCAGAAAGACGAGCAGATACGATCCTACTTCGATCCAGCGCCTGGTTAAAAAGGTTGCAAAGGAATCGGGAGTGATCAAGAATGTCACTCCGCATGTGCTCAGACATACGTTTGCAACCTCGATCATGAGGAATGGTGCAAATCTTAGATTCATACAGGAAATACTTGGTCATTCAAGCATCTCTACAACTCAAATATATGTGCATCTAGACGACGGCGCAATGCGCCAGATGTACCAGAAACATAAACCTGTATATCGATCAAGATGATCTTTTTATTATATAATCTGACAGCCATGTAAGAAAATCTTTTATATCCTGCCTGCCCGGAGATCTCGCTATATACTTCTTTGAATTTTCCGAGAGTTTCTTTGAAAGATCAATGGAGTAGTCAAGTGAACCGGTTCTTTCAACTATCTTCTTTACCCTTTGGAATTCATCATCGCTGACATTACCGCTTCTTATTGCGCTTGAGAGGAATTCTCTTTCATCGGATGTTCCATTCTCCATTGCTTTAAGGATTAGGAGCGTCTTCTTCCCCTCGTTTATATCGCTCTTGACAGATTTGCCCAAGACAGTTTCGTCTCCGAAGAGCCCGAGGAGATCATCATGCAACTGGAAAGCCAATCCAAGAGAATAGCCGTAGCTGCTCAGCATCTGGAGTTTTTCCTTGGTGCCTGAAAGAATGGCGCCCATTCTTAATGGACCTTCTATCGTATACCTGGCAGTTTTCCAGAGGTGCACCCTCATAAGATCCCGGACGGTGAAGTTATCATCAAAAAATGAGTTGATATCTATCAACTGACCTTGACCTGTTGCCTCGAATATGTTACTCAACTCCATATCCGCTTGTGTGAGCAAAATTGGATCAAATCCTGATTTAAGTAGCGCCTGGTGGCAGTATGAATCTGCCAGATCAGATGCGATTATTGCAATACTTTCTGCATGATGCTTCAGATCATTACCGTTCCTGTAGAGTTTTTCAAGAACCTGCAAATGGAAAGCTGGCTTTCCCCTTCTAAGCATGCTTTGATCCATTATATCATCCTGAATGAGGAAATAAGTCTGGGAGATTTCAGTGCAGATGGATGCATTGTATATCCTTGAATCTGGTTCCATGAATAAGGAATATCCGGAAACCATCAGTATGGGCCTTATTCTTTTGCCGCCGTTCAGTGTGAATTCCTTGATCAGCGACGCAACCTGGGTGACAAGTGGATCAATTGATGTTTCAACCTTTTCAGTCAGGAAAGAACTGAGTGATTTCTCGACCTCTAATTTGGTGTGACCCATGTATTCTGTAAAGTTATGCAACTTAGATCAAGGGAGTATAGTAATGTAATAAAATTGTTTTATTATCATAACTGCCTGATCAGAAAACTGTTAGGTGGAAGATTATGTGGAACATCTCACCAACTGCAAATGTTGCAGCAGCTGTCACAAGAGTTAGCAGGCTGGCTCTCAAGGCGGATCTGAGGATTCTCGCGTTCATTGATAAAGCAACTATTGAATTTGAGATGGCCTGTGTAATGGCAACCAGAGCAACTGAAAGCAGGAGAGCGGGTATCCTTGACAGAATCAGGAAAGGAAAAATAGCAATGAAAGCACCGAGAAGATAATATGAGGCAGTTGTCAAGGCAGATTTTTTGGATTTCTCCTTCAGGTCATCTATTTCCATCTTCTGTTTCCTTGATGGGTCAAACATGCTCTCTTTCTGTATCTGATGGATCCTGAATTCGCTCTGTGATTTTGATGAAAGATAAGAACCAAGTGACATGCTCATCGCACCGCTGATTGCTACAACGAAACCGCCGAGCGCAATGAGGTATTGGTTGAAAAGAATAGCTGTCAGGCCTGCGATAGATCCAAGTACTTCCACCAGACCGTCGCTCATTCCATAAATAATATCTCTGTTCTTCTCTATTTCTTCTTCCGTCTTCTCTATCTGTTTTTCAAATACATCTTCATGGTTTATTTCCTGATCCAGTATGGTCTCTAGCTTGTTCCTTAAATCTGACCCTTCTGCCTGTGTGGATATCATGTCTTTATACATTGATATTGCACGTATTTCACCATGTTCAAGCATCCTTATCGTCAGTACGGGACCAATCAATCTCATCACAAAAAATAAAAACCTGATTTTTAACCAGTTTCCCTTCATCTTTGAAGGATCTTCAGATATGTTCTTGAGTTCCTGCTCCCAGAAACTGGCATGTTCATCTTCTATCCTTGATAATTCAAGCAGCTGAGCCTTGAACTGATCGTCGGAGATCTTCTTTGCAAGTTTTTCGTAAAACAGGCGATCGGTGATTTCATCTCTGTAGAAATCAAGAGCCTTCCTGCGAAATTCTGCAGCTTCCACACTCCGTGGATGCTCTTTAAAGTATAAATCTGACGCTTGAGTCATTACTGGATATTAATTATTCAATAATAATAGTTATTGTATGACTATGACATATTGAATGATTAGTGACATCCTCCCCCAGCTAACGCAGGGGGCTTCCCGTTTCAATGACAGGAGTTGCCATTACCGGCAGAGCTCCAATCTCCACGGGCGTGAATTCGGGAGTGCCCCTCCCTA
>DAQB01000092.1:0-148 GCA_002502705.1 Thermoplasmatales archaeon UBA582
TTTTGAATCTTGGATCCTTTTCCGCCAGATCCTTTACGACCTGCACGGAGACCTTATTAAGGAAGGATTCACCTCTTGGTGAGACAGTCCTTCCACGCTGATCTTTTTTAACGTAGCCAAGCTGCTCGAGTGTTTCAAGCATATGCCT
>DAQB01000092.1:166-1624 GCA_002502705.1 Thermoplasmatales archaeon UBA582
CTCCAGGTAAACCTTTCGAAGGGTTGAAGCAAGACGTCTGTGGTACCAGTCAGTCTGTTGCCATGCTTTTTCCCTGTGAATTCCTGCCTTCAAGAATTGTACCCACTCCGGAACTTTGACTCTTTCGTCTTTCTGAAGTTCCTCCTTGACCCTTTCTATTAATGAATCGGTATTAACGTTCCTGACATTTACCATTACGAATCAGCCTTCCGTGATGTAAAAAGTACTTATAACCCTTTCTTAATAAAATATCTTGTCAATCAGCATTCACAATCCAGCATTCGACATAAAAAACTGCCAGAAGCAGCTATATGTTGAATGTTCCATGCAATTTTCTATGCCTGATTTTAGCCAGTTCATTATCTGAATCCATTGGTGTTTGCGTTTCCGATGCTAATTGTGTGCGGTCTCAAGAATATTTTGATTATCAAAACCATTTATACCTGATAATTTACGACCCCTGCATAAAAACTTACGAATTACAGAATGCAGGCTCCTGCGGTACTGCTCATTCTATTAGCATGCTTTTTACCTTTCTTATATAGCTTTAATCAATTGTATACATTCGGGAACCGTGAGGATTTTGGCTTTCCAAATCCTTTTAAAGTTACTTATTTCCTGACTTGCGACATCATTTACCGCTTTACAAAATTAAAGGGTAGTCGGTTATTTGGAGAATCTGTTTTCCAAAGTTTTTTCCAGTGAATAAGTTCATAAATATGTCTGGAGCTCTCTCAAGACCATGGAAGAGCTGCTCCTTTTGCCTGATCCTGCCCTCAAGAACCCATTTCTTTAATTGATTGTAGGCTTCCCCATATCTTTCATAAAAATCTGTCACTATGAATCCTTCCATTCTTGCCCTTTTGCCTGTAAGAAAGGTATAATTCTTAAGTGGATGGAAATCCTGGGAGATATAACCTGAAATTGCACCGGAGAGGATTACTCTTCCACGCATTCGTATCCTCGAAAGAATATCGTCAAGGATCTCTCCACCTACGTTATCGAAATAAACATCTATCCCTTCAGGAAATATTTCAGACAACCTCTCATGAACATTCTCGGACTTGTAATCTATACAATCGTCAAAACCCAATTCATTGACTACCCAGCTGCACTTCTCATGACNNCCACCAGCTATACCAATCACTGTGGCACCAATGATTTTAGATATCTGACCGGCAATTGAGCCAACTGATCCTGCTGCACTACTGACTACAAATCTTTCCCCTTTCTTCACCCTTCCGATCTCATTGACGCCAAAATATGCACTCATTCCTGTAATTCCAAATAAGCTCATGGAATACCATGGTGGATCCAAGGATGGAATCGGTATCACGTGGTTAACATTAGAACCGTCAGAAATTGAATAGTCCTGCCAACCCAACGTCCCTGATACAAGGTCGCCGACTTTGTATTTCGAATTGTGCGACTTAACAACCTGTCCAACATCAATAGATC
>DAQB01000092.1:1637-4275 GCA_002502705.1 Thermoplasmatales archaeon UBA582
TCAAATGATATCCATATATTTCTCACAAGAAATTCACCTGGTCCTGGTTCTGGAACAGGGATCGTCTCATACTTCACGTTCTCTTTACTGAAGTTAGATTCCGGTCTGCTTTCAAGTATCCAAGCCCTGTTTTCTTCAGGCATTATAATTCTAATTGTGTAAGGTTATTTAAGAGTTTTTTTACATTTTTGTTGAGGTCAGATCGATAAATGATTTCCTTTTTTTGATAACTGTGTCAATGCATATAACAATATTCATCCTATGGTTTGTTTATCATGATATGATAAAAAACAGATCTGTTTATTACTTTTAAACCGTTAATTAGAGAACGTTATCATATCCACATACCAGGCATCATCATTCCCATGCCCATAATGCCCATCATTCCCATTCCCATCATACCCATCCCCATCGCTGGACTGGCCTGATGTGTCTTCATGTGGGTCTGTAGATCCTGGTCATTCTTGAATAACAGACCGTCAATGTTGCATATCTTCAATGATGGATCTATCTTGTGGACTATCTGTTCCCATAATCTCATCTCGAATTCATGCCCTGAATGCAGCTCCACTCCAGTAGCAATTCCAAGTGTTGCTATACCTTCTATAGCAGGTACAGCCATATCCCTCCCCCATATTCCAGCATGCAACTGAACCTCGAACTTACCCTTGGACCCAGATACAACAGTATCAACATCCCTGACCCTGCCGAATATTATTCTCTCCCTGCTGCTCTTCTTGGCATGGATTTCCCACATCATGTTTCCGGAATCATCGGATGTGATCGTAAAATTTTCTTTTTTAAGAAGATCCTTTATTGTATCGTGCACCTGTGATGGCTCAATATCCCTTTCTAAAAATCCATGCTTTATCATAATATGACAGATGATCATCGATTAAATACATTTGTAAAATATAATCTCAATTGAATATAAAATATTCCAGGTTAAAATAAGGATGTATATCATCAGTAATGATATGTTACAATCTCCCTTCCAGCTATGCCGCGGATTGCATATAAAAGCACAAAACCCACAATTACGATGTTGAAGAGAAGATTGATGCTAAGAATCAGGAGATAGTTTGAAAAACTGCGGAATATGGAATATACGATCAGGTCGGATGCAAGTACAGGCAGAAGAATAAGGGCGAGCGATCTCATGAATGTGAACATCAGGCCCGCATTACCCCCGAATGAGTCAAAGTTAAGTATAGTGACATTTTCATTTATCCTCTCGGTGTTCTTGATAAAATTAAGCGTTATTGTATAGGTGAATCCACAGAAAATCGCAGTCTCTGTTATCATGGCTGGCAGGATCCCCTCGCTCCTGAATGCAACTATTATTACAATAATCGCAGTGAGCATGACCAGGAATATGGAAAGGGAAATTGCAAACTTTGAACCTATAAAGTGAAGCCTGTCTATTGGCAGCGAAAATACAGAAGATATACCCCTGCCCTCTGAGATCAGCAGGACTATTGGAAAGAATGAGGCACAGATTACCGGTACCTCAAGCATTGTGTAATAGATACCGAGGGGATCCGAAGAACCGGATATTGCTATTGGTATTATCACAGGAAGTGAAAGCAGAAGCGCCAGGAACATAAGTACTGAATTCTGTGGCGAACGGAATACTATCGCCAAATCCTTTCTGATCAGTGCCCTCCCTGGGCTGTCCTTTCTTTCAGCAAATTTTGCCTCTGAATTATTCTCCCTTGGATTTCCTGGCTCGTTGAAGAATTTACCAACAATCCTGATGGAATATCTGAGGGCGAAAACAGCCATTATTGTGAAAACAATGATTGAAAATGCGGATATGACAGAATCAATTGCAGTGAACGAGTAAAACGCTGTTGATGAGATATTGAATACGGGAATGAAGGCTATAATTGCATTGAAATGGTCGAAAAGATCCGGCGGAAGAAATGATGGATCGTAAATCCAGAATTCGAAGAAAAAGAATGCAAAGAGGATGGCCGCTATCCTTACAATTGACTTCGCATATTTCTTCTTCCCCGCTTTTCTCCTGAACATATTTCCACCGGTTGCCACAAGTGCGATTGATCCTGCCAATAGCGCAAGGATAGAATAGATTCCGGACCACCAGAGTATGATGAAAAATTCAATGACATTTTTGAATAAGAAGGCATATATGAATGCGGCAGGAAGCACAACAAACAGCGTTGAACTGCCATAATAATAGATGTAGCTCAGAATTAATGCCCTTTCTGTCCTGAGGCGTGGAAGATGTATTGATGGCTCTATTATATTTGCCATCTTTATCTGCGAGAAGTAAAAGAGTGCATTATAGGCCCCGGCGATTACAAGATAGAAGAAGAGCACCACAATCACTTCTGAAAGCGTTGACGATCCGGGTATCTCAAGTATCTTGATGGCTGCGAGGCCCAATGAGAGTATTGAGAATGAGATCACGGATGCAATATAATTTCTTCGAACATAAGAGGAGATCGGCCTTGAAATACGGGTAATATTTTTCCTTGAAAACCCCTTGAGGGAGAAATATCTCTGCTCACGGATGAGCAGTTTTGCAAGTTCAAAATCAAGCTTGTTCATGTTCTATTCCCGATTCATTTCTGTCAATGCAATCATTCCTCTCCAAGACTCTGTATGAGCGCCT
>DAQB01000159.1:0-2136 GCA_002502705.1 Thermoplasmatales archaeon UBA582
GAACTTGCATGGCTATGTGACAACAGGTCAAGAGAACACGCAGTGAACGCATATTATTTGCTATTCGATCCTGAGAAATTAACGGAAAATGCGGGCAATGGGTTAAGGCAGGGATTTGAGGACAGGGGTCCGGTTAATTCAGGAAGTGCCGGACATAAACATTAGGTGATATAAATGAAAATAGGAATGGTAGTTGCAGAATTTAATTATGATATAACAATGATGATGGTGGAGAGAGCTAAAGATTATGCAGATTTTCTAGGTGTTGAGTATAAAATACTTAAAGTACCGGGAACTTTTGATATACCCTTAGGAATTAAAAAATTGTTAAAAATTGACGATATAGATGGCATAATAGCAATAGGTGCTGTGATAAAAGGGGAAACCGATCATGATGAAGTTATAATGAACAATGCGGCAAGGAAAATTGCTGATCTGTCCCTTGAGTTCTCGAAACCGGTTGCACTTGGAATATCAGGACCTGGCGAGACAAGACTCCAGGCCCAGGCAAGAATTGAAACCGCCAAGGATGCTGTTCAATCTGTAGTCAAGATGATTAAGAGGATGTCAGATTTAAAAAGAAAATAACACTGACAATCCGGGTGGTCCATCAGCACGTGATATCTGACAATTTACCAGTAAATTCTGCAAAAGCATTGTGCCTGTGAACACTTTCCTCGCTTTCTGATGTAATCAGGACCTGAGGGTTGATATTTAGTTTTTGAAGTTTTTGTTTAAGGCTGCAGGCTATATTTCTGACAACATCCTCAACAAACTGCGGGTTCTTATGCTGTCTGTAGATTAACTCAACATCGCTCTCCAAACTTTCCCCGAGTTCCACGGGGGAACCTATGATGTCTGATGCAACTTTGATGAGCATATCCGCTTCAATTTCAACACCAGATATCTTCTGAACCAATATTTTTACACGATTCCGCTGATTGTGCGTGATGACAGGAATGTTGTTCATTATGTCCCCGTATTCTGGATTTTCAGATATCAGCTTCTTTCTTTCCGCGTCCATGGTGCAGGGGCAGGCGTTCAGTCCGGTTATCTCAACACCGATGTAATCCTCCTCGCCTGTATTCCTTGAAGTAACTGTTTTACCTATAAGACCGTATGAGCCGATCGAAACCTTATCACCCTCAAATGATTTTGTGAAATAATCTGCCTTCAAGATGCACTCACACCTTGTAGCATACCTCACCTTACTCATAACCAGATTTGAGATTTCAGATGTTATGTTTTCGACACCGCTGAAATCCCTGTTCTGTGTTACAACGTTTGTGACCGCATCTATCATGCTGGAAAAATCAGCTCCCTTTCTGGTTGCTGGAAGGTCTATAAAGACATCTGCGGACGCGGATAGAAATATTTCTTTTCCATTTCTTTTGACCTGGACAGGAAAATGCAGGTCTTTAACCCCTACCCTTGATAGAGCGATTCTATGATCTGGTTCTTTCGATTGAACGGTATTATTCCCGGCTATGATGATCCCTTCGAGTCCTGATAAGTCTTCTTTAGGACCGCTTCTAGCTCCTTATACTTATCCTCAAGAGCCTTCTGGTTTTTTTCAAGTGTCTTTATCCTTACAGAACTCAATTCCTTCTGTTCTTCCAGTTCATCGACAAGCTTCTTCCTGTCATCTACCTTGTATAATAATGGCCCAACTGCCTTGTAGACTGGTGAATCTTCCTTAACTTCACTGAGTTCTTTCAGGGTACGTTCGAGTTCCTTTACGCGCAAATCAAGCTGGTATTTTTGATTCATTAACTGTTCAATCTGTATTTCCAATTGCTGTGCCTGCTTCAATTTGTTCTGTATCATATTACTCTGACTGTCCAATTATTTTACCTCCATGTTTAACTTTTCTATCATCACAATAAGCCGGGTAAAAGTTCCCAGACTTGCTCTTAATGCTACTGTATCTGCCGCTCCTATATAAAAGTAAAAATTTTCACTGTCTTNNGATCCATTCTCTGGATCTTCCCTCCACGGCCCCCACCTCCGGCAATATCGATCTGATCGCTGCGGAAAACTGTGGTTTGTTAAGCTTCAGCCGCACTCTGAATCTATCATCCATTCATCTTGATCTCCTTAAAAGATATAGGCTATTCGCTATAATTTGTTACCGGG
>DAQB01000159.1:2141-2577 GCA_002502705.1 Thermoplasmatales archaeon UBA582
ATCGGGGGTCCAAATCCCCCCGGGCCCGCTCCATCTCAATTATATTTTGTGTATCCGCAGCAGTCAAATAAAATCAGGTCTAAAGCACATTTCTCATCCCTGTTGTACCAGAAAACAATGTTGTTTTAATCAGACCTGCATGATCAATGAACCGGCTCGTAGTGAGTTGCAACAACCCCGTTTTCAAAAGCCCTTGCAGATACTAACTTAAGACTGTGCCTTTTCAGATCATCTCTAAAGAAAGATTTTCCGGCCCCCAATATTATTGGCCTGATACGCATTCGGTACTCATCGACTAAATCATTCCTGATTAGAGTTGAAACAAGTGTCCCGCTACCTACAACAACCAGGTCTCCTCCATTGCCACTCTTTATCCTGGGAACCGCAACGGCTGGATCGTCTTTTACAACCTGGGCAGGACCCCAGTGCGCTTCTT
>DAQB01000096.1 GCA_002502705.1 Thermoplasmatales archaeon UBA582
GAGAAAAAGCCGAGCGCCGGCCTCTATCCGGGACAGACCGATGAGGACGAACTTGGAATGAGCTATGATGAACTTGATGATTATGTAGCCAGATGGGAGAGATCAGAACTTATCACGGGATCTGAATCGCAATCCGCAGTAATGGATTTGATCAAAAGATCCGCTCACAAACGTAAACCGCCTGAAAGCCTTCTCCGGGCACCTGATGCCTGATGGTTCTGCAGTCCGAATTCCTGCAGGTCAGCCTTATACTCATACTGGCCGCCTTCTCAATACCCATTGCCCGTAAGATATCGGTAGCCGAGGTACCGATCCTGATTATTCTTGGCCTTATCTTTGGCCCAATGACAGGCATCATAAAGGCATCATATGCCAGTTATCTGATGGTGTATTATGCCTCGGTCGGTCTCGGCATTCTTGGGATAGTTATCGTATTATATGCTGAAAGCCACAAGATAGATTTCAGGATTGTAAGAAAGGAATTCGCAAGGATAGCATCCCTGGATACGCTTGGAATGGTTATGACAATCGTTCTTGTGGCCTTCTTCTTCTCTTTCCTCACGCACGCCCCCCTTATCATCGGTTTCCTATTTGGCGCGATAATATCGCCCACGGATCCTGTGACAATAATACCCATATTCAGGCGGCTCAAGGTAAAGGAGGAGATATATGGGATCGTTCTCGGTGAAAGCCTTTTCAATGACCCGGTCTCAATCATATCCGTCACATTGTTCATAGCCTTAATCGTTCCGGGATCCACGTATTCGCCGCTTTTCAATTCACTCACCACATTCTTCGGCCTGATCGCCGGCTCCACGGTATTTTTGCTGATGCAGATCGTGATACCGTCTGTAATCGGTGTTGCAGTCGGTTTCATAATACTTTACATGAACAAGATATTCAATTTCGAAAACTTTCTTCTCGGACTGATGCTTGGCGTAATTCTCCTTGAATTTGCAGTTTTTGAGGCAGTGGGTCTCACGCCATTCCCGGCAATAATCGCAACTGGTGCTATAATTGGCAATTTTTCTGACAAGAGCTTATTCTGGCAGAGGGAGTCAAATTTCCAGGATAATCTCTCCTTCCTGGCGCAATCGATAATATTCATACTGCTCGGTGCAATTCTTACAGTGCAGGATATAGAGAAGTATCTGGTGCTTGGTGTGCTTGTTGCACTTGGAATCATCTTTCTGGCCAGGCCGGCAGCAGTATTTGCATCACTCTCCCTCGCAGAACTTGGGAAGAGCCGGTTCAAGTTGGATGGAATAAGGAAATTATTCATATCGTTTGTGGGGCCGCGTGGAACTGTAACAGTTGTGCTTTCCACAATCCCGTACGCCATAGGTGCATCCACCGGAAATCCACTGCTGATTGAATGGGGACCGGTGATCTATTCGGTGGCATCGATCATTGTGCTGACGTCGATCATATTCCTGGCATTGTTCATCCCGCTGCTGTCAAGAAAGTTCTTCCCGGAAGATAATAATGCATNNTTAGATCAGGCTCAGCTCGTTGTCTACCTCAGATTCAACTATTTCAAGATCCTTGAGAAGATTCTCGCGATCCTTGTAGAACTTTATTATCATCCTTGTTACATCTTTGTATGTGATGTATTTCTTCTGTATCATCCTGTTTATAATGACCTCGCGGAGCTTCACTTCCTTCTCCAGATCCTGCTCGGATCGTCCGGTCCTCTCAGCAATCCTGTTCATGACATAACTGAAACCGGAATACTGGAACTGGTCATTCTGGGGGTTCCATTTGAATATGTTATTCAGGACGATATCACCGGATGATGGATCCAGCCCTGTTATTTCTGAAACGCTCGTAACCCTCCTGACTATCTTTCCGTTGTAGTTGAGAAGGGACTGCATCAGTATGACATCGAGCGCCGTGATCAGTGTCCTTGGAACGTTTATNNGCAGACATTGCCTGGAAAACCGTGAATGCCTCCTTTCCCCTTACCTCTCCGATCACAATGTAATTGGGCCTCTGCCTGAGAGAAGCGGCAAGCAGATCGAACATGTCTATCTCACCTGCCCTCTTGCCGGTATCCTTGTCAAGTGCGCCAAAACCAGGTCTGGTAACACCGGATATCCAGTTCTCATGCGGTATGTTTATCTCCCTTGTATCCTCAATACTGATTACCTTCATCTGCGGCGGTATGAACAGCAGGATGGCATTCAGGAGGGTAGTCTTTCCTGATCCTGTACCACCCGCAACCATCATGTTTGATCCGTATTCAGTTATAACCCACAGATAGGCGAATATCTTAGCTGACACAGACTTTGCCATTACAAGGCTTATTGGCGATAGCGGGCTGGCCCTGAATTTTCTTATCGTGAAAGCCGGTCCGTTGTTTGTTATGAATTTTCCATACGAAGCCTGAATCCTAGAACCATCCCTGAGGGTTGCGTCTATTATCGGTATTGATATGGATATGTGCTTTCCTGAATCCTGTATTAACTTCTTGACATATCTGTTAAGTTCTGTGTCATCCGCAAATTTGACATTTGACATTATATAGCCATGTTCCCTGTGGAACACAAATACTGGAACTGTTGAGCTGTCGCATGATATGTCCTCGATGCTTGGATCCTTCATGAGTGCATCTATCCTTCCGTAACCAACTACATCGCGTTCAACGTAATATTTGATAACTGGACCCTGCTGGCCGCCCAATCGTATATCCAGATCTTCAAGAGCAGTCGGGAAATAAGCCTCGAAGTCCTTCTTTCGGTCAGTCGTTGCCGTTCCATTGAAAGCGGCCAGGTTAACAAGGTAATTCTTCAATTTCTCGATGATTTCTTTTTCAGAATCATCCACGAAAGGTTCAATCACATTTATGTTGATCTCACCGGTATTCTTGTTCTGGAACACCCTTGTATAGACCATTCCTGGTTCAATTTCCTCGAATGAAAGATCGTCAGGACTGCTTGTATCATTCAGCTTGATCTCCATCTTATCAAGTGTCGTTATAACACGTTCCTTCTTTTTGAACATTCTAAACCGCCCCGATCCCGAGAAGGATCACAACGCTGACAAGAACCAGAACCCCGGCAAGGAAGAAGCCAGAACTTATTCTTCCATCCCTGAGCACCCCGGAAAGAACGCCGGACCCACCTCCCTGCATGACCATGCCTATATTGAATATGTTCTTGATCGGACCGACATTCGCACCGCCCAGTAAGCCGAAACCTCCTGCTCCATGTGATGCACCAAGTTGCGGCAGGTNNAAGGATGACGAAAAGGAAAACACCAAATGATATCATCATGACAGCTGTGTAGTTCTTCATTTCAGCGAACTTTGCATTTCTGAGAAGCTGCATCTGGGAGGTGAACTCTGAAACCATGCTCATGACATCTGATATATTGCTGCCGCTCTCTGCTGCCCTGATTATAATAGTGCCTGCTCTTTCTATATCCTGTGAATTGAATTTTTTGCCAAAATCAACCATTGCCTCTTCTACAGGTACCCCCCAGGATATCAGTGCAGCAACCCTCCTGACCTCTTCCGTCAAAGCGCCATAATCTGCTGTGGATGCCCTGA
>DAQB01000107.1 GCA_002502705.1 Thermoplasmatales archaeon UBA582
TTCCAGGATTCATACGATTCTTTAAATCCAAAAATGAGCGTACTTTCGATAGTGTCTGAGCCTTTAGCTGGTCACAAGATGGCTGGGGACAAAGGTAAGATGTTAAGTATGGTCAAAGAAGCTCTCGTGAGTTCAAATCTATCCCCACCTGAAAAATATCTGGATAGATATCCGCATGAATTATCCGGAGGTGAGACGCAGAGGGTTGCTATGGCTCGTTCAATTGTTTTGCATTCTGATTTTATAATAGCAGACGAACCAACATCGATGCTAGACATTTCACTCAGGGCTTCTTTCATGAATCTTCTGGACGATATCAGGCGCAAGGAAAAGATTTCTGTGCTTTACATATCGCATGATATCGCCTCGGTCTATTACCTATCGGATTACATTCTCGTGATATATCTTGGGGTTATGGTCGAGATTGGAAGTGCTGATGACATCATCTCAAACCCCCATCATCCATACACTAAGGCACTTATTAAATCGGTACCGGACCCAAATCCGAACTGGAAACCTGAGAACATAGGTATTATAGGTGAGATAGGGAATTCAATTGACGTACCAAAAGGATGTAGATTTTTTGATCGGTGCGTATTCAGCAAGGATATATGCAAAGATACACCACCACCTATTAGATCCACCGACAGAAACCACCTTTACCTATGTCATTTTGAGCAGGAAGATCTGGTCATGAATAAAGATTTGGGAAAGGATTAATGAACGAGGTAAATCAGGCCAGGCTTAAATTTGTAATTGTATTATTTCTAATTCTATCTGCATTGGTTTTCATACCACTTCCATTTTATTTTCTACATGTTTTTAATTACTTTGGAACTATGCCTCTTATTATTTTCATATCTGCTTTCTTTGTTTTTTTTACTGGAGCATGGTGGGACTTTGGTGCAAGAAATTATGTTGGTACCCTAATGGCCCAGAAAATTGCGCTGACTGAGGAAAGAGTTAGGGCAATTCACAGGCAGCAATTAATTCTCACTCTGATTTTCTTGATTATCGGGTCTTTTTACATCCTGGTTTCACTAGTTATTCAGGCAATAGGTAGCTAGCTTGGTTGAGAATGTCTCACTGCTATCGGTAAAAGAGACACAAGAATAAATTGAGTCGGTTCCAACTGCAGATATGACTGTCATAAGAGGTCATGCGTTCCTCATGGACTGGAAAGTCTCTCCGAAAGAGAACGACAGGAGAAACNNGTAATGCTTATCATTCCAATCAAGCCTCTGTAAGGAATTGCCAGAATATTTCCAAGGATCACGTGCATCGTAACTGCTTACTAAAAAATCATATTTCGAAGAGAGAAATTGTGCCTGCAATTCATGATTCTTGGTGAAGAACTTTAGAATATAGCATCGATAATACCGCTTGCAGCATTGCAATAGGCGCGGCTAAAGATAAAATTAAAGAGAGCAGGTGGACGATGGTGCAAGATTCATGCATTCATACCGATATATGATGTGTCTGTGGTCTCTTTTCCAATCCTTGCTGATCATGTGCATGAACCCAAGGAGAGGAGAAAGGTATGGGAGAATCACAGGGCAGTATCAACGTAATATTTAGATACGAAGGTTATGATTCCATGTTCATATACAATAATGACAGTAGGAAATAACGCATTCTTAAAAAGCAGGGAAAGCCGTCCGAGGCAGGAATGGCTAGACGTGTCAGCAGAACAGGCAACATTGGGTGGAAGGAATCTTTTGGTTTCGGAGAGAGATGGATTGTTGAGATATATTTCTCAGGGCCGAATAGAACAACAAGACACGTGATAAATGCTATCAGGCCTGATTACATCACGTGAAAAATTGCACTCACGGTGCAATATTACAAAATACCTAATTTGATAAATCCTGCCCATTAAATTGTGCAATTCACCGGGATTCTTCGATACATAACGATCACTCATGTACGCAATTTTGATCGGATCTAATATTTTAGCGTGTCTCCAATGCAAGACTCAATAATATTAAAGTTCTTCCTAGAATTGTTTGGGTGAACATGACCTAAAAACAAGGTAGAAATGGTATTTACCAGGACTCATCGTTGATAAGTGTGGTATTTAACATTCTGGATGCAACGAACCTCTGCCAATTCCGAGAAATGTACTATTTCCTTTTACCCTTTTCATTGGTAAACCACGCAAAATTCGGATGAACCAATATTAATTACAATAATTATTGCAGGGTGAGAAAGAAGCTTGCTAAGAAACCGATAGAGATAAGGGTGGGAGGATACGAGGTCATATAGAAGAAGGCAACGCAGGAGCCTAGCCTGCAAAAATTCTGGACCCAAAGCACTGGGTTGGGAAACGAATTCTGCTTGAAAACGCGCTAACGAAGAACATGCTTTATTCCGATTCCGCTGGTAAAACAGACTCTTGGTTAAACTAGAATTATCCGACGAAAGATATGGGCTGAAGGGCGCATAAGAAACACAGGAGAAAGATCGTTGTTGGCAAGGGTTACAGGATCACATAACCGAGGAAAAACAGTGTTAAAACTGAAAGGATCTTTGATGTAAGGGAAAGGGAAGGAAAATACATCATTGCCACCGCTGCCTTAGCAATCCTGTTAGGAAGACCAAGAGAATCTGGATTATAAGTACTGAGCCTAAATAATAATATTTCAATATCCACGGATCAGCAATGCGCACCCCCCTTACAGTCGGGAG
>DAQB01000167.1:0-3090 GCA_002502705.1 Thermoplasmatales archaeon UBA582
GAGCAGCGCGAATACCAGGAATTCGGTGTAGTCTGTTGATAATGCCCTCCCGAGAAGACCAACAGCTGAAAGAAATATTGCAATATAAAGCGCTGTGCGAACAGTTACCTTAAGGGATATCGCGCCCGCAACAAGTCCAAGGACAACCATCGCGTATCCATAAGCATCCACAACCACGAGGATCGATGTGGGGTCAACTTTCAGGAATGCTGCTATTGCTGGATCGAGCGGTGCGAGTATGAACCAGCCGAACCCTATTGTAAAGAGGAGATACCAGTACGGCAGAAGCAAAAACCTTTTGCTCATTGAGCAGCTATAGTCAGCCAGCTCATAAATTTTCATCGCTCGCAGAAGCGAAAAGAATCTTAACCAAACATGATTAGGGCTTTCATTATGAAAATATGCAATCTTAGCACTGAGGATGGCAATTTTATTGGCTTAAAAAAAGATGGAAAATTATGGATTTCCGCTGTAGATAATGAAGAACCAAGAGAAGCAAGTAGCATTGATCAGGCATTGAAGCTCAAGATTGACCCTGCAAGATTGAAAGAGAAGTTGATGAAGAACCTGCAACCCGTAAACCTGAATGAGGAAGAAGTGAAATTCAACCCTGTTGTGCTTTCACCTGGCAAGATTATCTGTGTTGGGTTAAATTACAGGTCGCATGCCAGTGAAGTAAATGACAAACTCATGGAGACACCGGTTTTATTCAGCAAGTTCTCCGATTCAGTCCTGCAGCACAATGGTTCTGTCAGGATAGATGAGTTTGCAACTGACATAGATTATGAGGCTGAACTGGGTATCCTGATCGGGAGCCACACCTTCAGGATCCAGAGGAAGGATTCTTTGAAACATGTATTTGGATATTTTCCTGCCAATGATATATCAGCAAGGGATCTTCAGTACAGGACATCCCAATGGCTCCTGGGAAAAACCCTCCCAGGCTATGCGCCGATAGGGCCATATGTTACAACAACAGATGAAATCCCGGATCCGAACTCACTTAATATCTCGCTCAGGTTGAACGGAGAAATCCGGCAGAATTCTAACACATCGAATATGATATTTCAATGCGACTATCTGATATGGTACATATCAAACTACATTCCCCTTGAACCAGGCGACATAATACTGACCGGTACTCCAGAGGGTGTTATCTACGGAAAACCCCCAGATAAAAGGGTCTGGATTAAAAAAGGGGATGTCACAGAGGTCAGCATTGAAAAGTTAGGCAGCCTTGTAACAAAGTTCGTCTGAATTTAGATAAAGTTAATACCTTCCAAATTCAGTCATATCCTCATGATCTTTGAGGGACGTTTCAGGCATGGCATATCATCAATCAAACAATATAATGTGAAAGTTTTTCAGACGATAAATCTTCACGCTTTACTCATTTAAATGCTCAGTCATTAAAGGAGAAAAATCAGATATTCTTTGTCGCTATGATCTCAACGGCCCTGCTTCTGTCACCATTGGCGTTTATGAATCTTGGGGCACTGATATTAGAAACGTTATACCCATGATCGAGGTATAGATTTGTTATCCTATTTGTAGCCTGGTTTGATATTACAATCGGGCCGTCATGTCTGTCAAGCCACCTAATAAGTCTATTCTGATCATTCCATGTAAAATCATCTGTTGCATATTTTGTAAATTCAACATCATACGGAGGATCAGCATAAAAAAAGCCTGTGCCGTCGATTTCTATCCTTTCAAAATCACGGCAGATAAACGACCACTTTTTGAATTTTTGCATGTAAATTGAGAAATCCCGTCTGTAATTGATTCTTTTATATTTACCGAAAGGTACATTGAAATGACCGCTGTTATTGAATCTGCAAAGTCCATTGAAGCATGTTCTGTTAAGGTAGTAGAATAGAGACGCCTGCATCCGTCTATCCACGCTTCCTGTATCTATAGAATCATTGAACTGGTCCCTTTTCTCATAATAAAAAGAACGTTCATTCTTCATCTCCATTTCTATGTAAAATCCCTGCTTGAGATTGGTGTAAAAATTAATCAGATGAGGGTTTATGTCATTTAGCAGGGCTTTTTGTGGCCTTAAATCAAGAGCAACAGATAATCCGCCGCAGAAAGGTTCAACGTATTCGAGGTTCCGAAAGGGATACCAGATCTTTCTTATTTCCTCGNNGACACTTCGATTCCTGTTTCTGAATCAATCACGCAATCTTCATCAGACATATCGTTCAGGTTGACTTAACTTTATTCGCTTTAAATGCCAACCCTGAGTGAAATAGTGAAAAAATATTATTTCTGATAACATGATAATGAACAATGCCAATAAAGATCGGTAATAATGTATTCATAGCAGAAACTGCATCTTTGATAGGAGATGTCACTATATCAGATGGTGTTTCAATATTCGATTCAGCAGTCATAAGAGGCGACGAGGATTCTATTTTCATCGGGCAGGATTCAAACATACAGGACAATGCTTCGATACATTCTGAAATAAATTCGCCTGCTATAATAGGAAGAAGGGTTTCGATCGGGCATAACGCTGTTGTCCATGGTTCAATTGTTCACGACAATGTTATCATTGGAATGGGTGCAATAGTACTTACAGGGGCAGAGATTGAATCCGGCACTGTAATAGGTGCGGGCGCAGTCGTAAAGGAAAAATTTCACTCCAGTCCGAATTCCCTCCTGCTTCGCATACCGGCCAGAGAAGCCAGGACAGGAGAAGAGTATCTTAATTATGCGATTGCAAACGCCGAATCATACATATACCTGAGAGAAAGATACATCAGAAAAGAAATTGATATAATTCATGGGTACGATATAAAGAAAAACAGGAAAGAATTTTAAATCATTGTCAACATTCGTATCCGTGGAAACAGATTCAAAGGAACGAAAGGCGATCGCAAAAGTTGAGAAGATAATACGCGATCTTCTTGACACCTTAGACGACAGGGCAAAGGATCCCGAGATTGAGAGACTTATTCTTGAACTCAATATGGAATCTGAGGCACTTGACAGAGCTGTGATGGAAGATCAGCTCGCTTCTGATTTCATTGTTCTTTTTTCAACCAAGAAGATGGATATAGACCAGATTAAGAAAATAATAAC
>DAQB01000167.1:3130-3353 GCA_002502705.1 Thermoplasmatales archaeon UBA582
CCGGATATGCGATCAAGTGGTGCCCCCCTCAGGCTCCTGCTTGCCAACGCGACCCTTATTGAGGACAAGAAATTTCTTGGAATTACTTTTTCGCTCAACAACATATATGACCACGACACCATTATAAAATTCCTGAAATCAAAACCCGATTATGAAACAGTTTCCGCCATCGTATCTAATTTCAAGAAAAACTCAAACCCGAAAGCAGCAATTGAGGTACTCA
>DAQB01000149.1:0-2401 GCA_002502705.1 Thermoplasmatales archaeon UBA582
CTGCACTCCCGCCCATCCATGGAGCACTTGCATGGAAAGACTCAGTCCGGAATGACACGTCGATCAGCAGTCTCCCCTTATATCCGACCGTAATACCGCTGACATTGCCCGGTTCCCCAAATATCGCATAATCACTCCTCGGTTGGGTTTTCACGAATTCCAGTATTCCTTTTCCCGGACCCTCCTCACCTATTGCTGCTACTACTTTCAGTGTTCCCTTGAAACCGGACTCTTTTGCAATCATTGCGCCANNGGAGGATTTAGCGTCCACTGCACCCCTTCCATAGAGAATTCCATCCTTCACCCTGACCGGGAGTTTTCCCGGGACCGTGTCTATATGCCCACAGAGAACTACCGACAACCCTTCACCGGGGAATGTTCCAATCCCGTTTCCAGCATCATCTGTTACCACTTCTGTTGCCCCGCATTTTTTGAGGTAATTATTGAAAACCGATACAGCATTCCTCTCCTTTCCCGTTGGAGAGTATGTCTTCACGAGGTGAATGAGGGTATTTCCGATTTCATCGGTCACTCTGCTGCCTCCGTGACGTAATCAAGTATTTCACCGGGGATATCTACCTGTGCAACCCTGACTGTGTTTTTGAACTCGGTGGTACTGTTGACCTCGTGAACAAGATACCCCCGGTCTGATTCCATTATGTCTATTCCAAATACACCTTTGCCAACGCTATTCGCTGCTTTAATTGATATCTTCTCTATCTCTGGCGTAATTTCACATTTTTCTACCCTTCCACCTATGGCGGCGTTGGTTCTCCAGTCCCCCTCTGGCTGATATCTGTATATTCCGCCCACTACCCGGTCACCTATGACGAATGTCCTTATGTCCCGGGGAGGCCTGTTCACATATTCCTGCATGTAGAAAATTGAATAAAGCGGATACATGTATTCCCTATCTTCGAGGACAGCCATAGCAGCCTCCGGGTCATTCAAAAGAGCGACCATTCTCCCCCAGCTTCCTGTCACCGGCTTAATGACGGCTTTGCCGTGAAATTTTTCCGCAAACTGTTTCATGGCAGTTTCATAGCTTGTTGAAACGGATGTATACGGTGTCGGCACGCCGTTAGCTACAAGGGCAAGAGATGTCAGCATCTTGTTGCCCGCGTTAATTATGGTCTGGAGATCGTTCACGACAAGTTGCTTTTTATATTCGAGAAAGGCCGTGGAATGAAGTCCGCGGTAATATGATGTGCAGCGTTGCAATGTTGCGACTCCAAAGGAATCCGGGACTGGCCGGTCAAAGTCCATGTCCATATCTTTGGCGTCGACCATCTTCAGTTCTATCCCTCTTTGCTCAGCAGCTTTAAAAATTGCCTTTTCTTCCCATCTTATTGTATCATAAACCATTGACATCTTCATTTCAACCAGTCTCCTATTGCATTTTCAAGCGATGATCCAGAGAGGCCTTCATTATGTCCAGCGCCTTTTCAACCTCTTCCCTGGATACGGTGTACGGCGGAAGCATTCTTATCGTGTTTATTCCCGAATAAAGGTTTATCAGTCCACGATCGATCATATCCATAAGCAGTGGGACAAACCTGACCTTTAGTTCCAGGGCGAGCATCATACCAATTCCCCTGGACTCTGAAACAAGCCTGTGGGAATCGGTTTCTTCCCTGATTCTCTGAAGCATGTATTTTCCCATCTCTCCGGCCTGTCGTACCATTCCATTTTTCAGCTCCCTGAGAACGACCTCACCGGCTGCACATGAAAGCGGGTTTCCTCCGGTAGTGGAACTTTGTTCCCCAATCTCAAGTGTTTCAACAAACTCTCTTTTTCCTACAGTGACCCCCATTGGTATGCCTCCCCCTATGCCCTTTCCTATTGTCATTATATCAGGAGCAATGCCCCAGTGTTCGTGTGCCCACATCTTTCCCGTTCTTCCCAGGCCGGACTGGATTTCGTCCATGACAAGGAGGGAACCATAACCTGATGCTGCTTCACGGACAGATGACAGAAATTCTGGATCCGGGAGGTTTATGCCCCCTTCTCCCTGAATGGGTTCAATAAATACTGCTGCAATATCCTCTTTTTTCAGCAGCGCAAGGATACTGTCATAATCCCCGAATCTTACGAATTCCACCCCAGGGATCAGCATGCTTTCAAAAGACTTCCTGTATTTTGGTGAATGTGTTATTGACAAAGCGCCAAGTGTTTTTCCATGATATGCCTTTTCCATGCTTACTATTTTTTTTCTTCCGGTTGATTTCACAGCTATTTTTATGGCAGCTTCTATTGCTTCCGCGCCGCTGTTTGAAAGGTAGGCCATGTTCAACCCGGATGGCGTGACAGTCATCAGTTCCTTCAGGAATACCGCTCTCGCAGGACTGTAAACCGATCCGTGCGTTATGTATATTTCATCCAGTTGCCTCTTAATGGCTTC
>DAQB01000149.1:2470-2918 GCA_002502705.1 Thermoplasmatales archaeon UBA582
TGATATGTTCCTGCAAGATGGGCATTCTCTATTTCCTCTATAAAACTGTTTTTCATCATTTTGTGATTACCGTCCTTTTTTCGGAGTTTATCGCATCCGTTAATGGTCTCTCCCCGTTTCCGTTTGCTATGATTACCTCATGAGTACCTGCTTCTATTGACTCCATTGCGCTGATAATCTTTTTGTCCATCCCGTTCCCGGTTAGTTTCAATATTTCCCTGGCCTGGTCAATGTCCAGCCTGTCAACAATTCTTCCATCGGAGAGGATGCCGTCAACGTCAGTCAGCATGATCATCCTGCTGGCTTTTNNCAGCCCTGTCTCCGTCAACATTCAGGGATTCATGCTCAAGGCCAACTGCGATGGGCGCGATCACTGGGATCATATTCTCCTCGAGTAAATGCAGTATCATGGTTGCGTCAACAGACAGTATCCTGCCCGTGTAGCCAC
>DAQB01000057.1 GCA_002502705.1 Thermoplasmatales archaeon UBA582
ATTATGACTAAAACATTTATATATTGAGCATAAATTGTGATAATATGTATAGAACAGGATATGTTCACTTCAGGAGATAGTGTTCCAATGAATGACTTTGATCCTGTTGTATTTCTCTCTCCTGTTCTTGCGATTATCGCTTCTATCCTACTGCTTCTGATAATAAAGAATAAGTCTCGGCTGAGAGCAAATGTAGTTCTGTTTGCACTGATTTCTTACGCAGCAGCGATAGCTCTTAAGGAGATCGTGCAGTACTTTTCATTATCTTTCATCTATGATCACTTTGGAAAGATAAGTATACTGACAGGGCTTTATTTTGGTCTCCAGACATCGATCTTCGAAGTTTTCGGGGCATATCTCATCGCACTGATAGTTGCAAAGAGATCTCTTATTTCTGAAAAAGATGCCGACGCGTACGGCGGTTCACTCGCATTTTGGGAAAACGCCGTGCTTCTCGGTGCACTCTCGCTGTTCAGTCTCCTCGTTGACTACGTATTGATCGCATCGGGTTCTGCACTTGGTTCTCTCGTATTTAAAGAACTGCAATCATCGGATCCAGGCCTGTTCTATCCGCCTTTATCAGTCCTCCCGGATGTCCTCCTTGGCGCACTTGAAAGGTTGTCATCCATCCTGGCGCATTACAGCTGGGGCTTCTTGACCCTCAGTGCAGCTGTTCTGAAGAAGAAAAAACTGCTTTATGTTGCTATCCCGATGGGCATGATTGATGCAATTGTGCCGTTTGAACCTTTTATGGGTATAGATATATTCGAGGGGATAGTCTTCGCATTTTCACTTTTCTTTCTTTTTATAGCAATACATTACAGAAAGATATACCTTAATGGAGGCAGTTGAAAGAATCCCTCATCAATTCAGAGATGAGATCATTCGGTTTCCTTAAGGATTGATTCAAGTTCACCGTCAAGGGGCTGGTTCTTTCCAAATGATTCCAGAAGGCTCCTCGCATCGTTCTTCTTTCCCATCCTGATAAGTAGGCGGGCCTTGTGGGCTATATAGAAACTGTTTCCCGGTACCAGGGAAATTGCTGCATCCACATCCTTCAGCGCTTCCTCGTACCTTCCTAGATCAACGTTAGCCTGAAACCTTTTGTAGATGAATATCTGATCCGCCCTGTTGAGATCTACAGCCCTGGAATAATCTGCAAGGGCCTCCTCTTTCCTTCCAAGCTTCCAGAGAACGTTTCCCCTGTTGTAATAATAGTCAGGGACATCGTTCTCCAGTTTTATTGCTGAGTTAAAGGATTCAAGCGCTTCATCAAGCTTACCGATATCCTCAAGGGCCGCACCAAGTGCATTGTGGTAATCTGAGTTTTCAGGAAAAATCTCCACGGCTTTCCTGTAGTCCTTGATCGCATTATCCATCATCTTCATTGAATAATATGCTAGGCCCCTGTTGTGGTAATAGTCTGGATCTGTACCAACGATCTTAATTGCCTTGGTAAAGTTCTGAATTGCATCCGCATATTTCCTCAGGTTGAAAAAGGAAATACCGCGTTCGTTATAGTCATCAGCCATCTCTGTCTTATCTTTAGGTAAACCGTCTACGGGCACCTGTGACGCCATGAAAGATTCTATTTAATGTTACTGTCATTCGGGAACAGAAATTTCTGTTTTTTCCCGGAAGTGAGGTCCTTCCATGTTTTCCACTCTTTCCTCACTATATGATCTATGTTTATTCCATTCTTTAAGGATTGCTTCAGGAACTTGACCGTTGCAGGATCCGAGGGATAGCCTGACCCGAAATCTCCATAGATTTCATGCAGGTTCTCAATCTCGCGATCCCTTGTTACCTTCGCAATTATCGAGGCTGCAGAAACAGACGGAAATCTGTCATCGGCTCCATGCTCCGCAATTATCTTAAAACCTGAATCTGTGCTTAACCTGCGCGAAAGTCTTTCTGGATCTACGTCGAACGCATCCACGTATGCATCCTTTCCGCATTTTCTTATAAGCGCCAGGAACCTGTCATATTCTATTTCGTTGAGCGTGCGATGTTGCATCTCCCCGTTTATGACAGTGGAAGGTATTGTCTCAATCTCAACGCAGATTGATGTTTCCATAATACGATCGAACAGGTAAGATCTCCTTTCGGGCGTTAACTTCTTGGAATCCCTGACACCGATTTCCTTGATCTGCATGGGATCACAGCACACAATTGCCACAACCATGGGTCCAATGACTGGTCCCCTACCAGCCTCATCCAGTCCGCATTGAATTTGCANNGCGATCCTCTGATATTATGATTGGTCATCATTACCTTTTTAGTGTAATTATTGATATGTGTTAATTGATAAAATTAGAAAATGTGGTCAAGAGTTATTCCGGAACGGTTGCGCTTTCCGGAATCAATCTTAATATCGAACCGGGGCAGATACATGGAATATTGGGCCCTAACGGTTCTGGCAAGACAACGATGCTGAAACTTATCTCCGCAATTCTAAGGCCGACTTCAGGGAATGTCACCGTGAACGATCTTAATACGGTCAATGATTCTGCCAGGATCAAGGAAATAATTGGTTACGTGCCGGAAACACCCGCGCTATACGAAAGCATGAGCGTTATGGAATACCTTGACTTTATCGGCTCTGTCAGGAATGTCGACAGGGAAAAATTCATAAGGCGTGGTTCCGAATTCATAAAAGCCTTCGAGCTGACCGGCAATGCTGGTGAGTATATCGGGAATCTTTCCTTTGGCACAAGGCAGAAGGTTGCAATCATAGCGGCACTTATCCATGATCCTGAGATCATAGTGCTGGATGAGGCAATGAACGGACTCGATCCAAGATCATCCAAGATACTTAAGGATCTGCTTGTTCGTATGTCAAGATCTGGAAGAACTATTGTATTCTCCACGCACATCATGGAAGTCGCCCAGCGTGTCTGTACAACGATATCCATCCTCTACAACGGCAGGATAGTTGATACCGGAAGCTTCGAGGAGCTAGAAAGGAAGTACAGCAGTGGCGCAGGAAACCTGGAGGATGTATTCCTGAAGATGACAGGCAGCCAGGATCTTGACCCGACCGTCCAGGCGCTCATACAGAGTCTTGGAGAGGAATGATGGCATTTGCAGAAATGATTCAGGAATAGA
>DAQB01000033.1:0-232 GCA_002502705.1 Thermoplasmatales archaeon UBA582
TACGCATCTTCCGGAACGCCATCGTCTATGAATTCCAAGCTTGAGCCTTCAACTGACCTTCCCCACAGGTTCTCGTCAACCGAATATTTCCCCCCATACGGTATCTCTATATCCCTTGATTTGGCATACTCTACTTCCTGGTCCCTGTTCATGTTCATTTCCCTGACCGGTGCCAGCACGGTTAGATTTTCGTTCAGCGCCTTTATGGAAACCTCAAACCTGACCTGATCGT
>DAQB01000033.1:238-5809 GCA_002502705.1 Thermoplasmatales archaeon UBA582
GGCTAGTTGAAAGAGGATATTTATCCTGGTACAGGCCGTCGTTCATTATCCCGGGAGCTACAAAATTATCTGAAAACTTTTTTGTAACATCCTCCGTAATAGTCTTTACAGCCCCCAGTTTTTTTGCCTTTTGCGCGATCCTCTCTAAGTCGTTCTTTTCCTGCCCAACGTCAAGGGTCAATGTGACAACGTCAAAATTCAACTGTTCCTGTAACCATTTTATCATCACAGACGTGTCAAGACCACCTGAATACAACAGGAGTGCTTTTTCCTTCATGAACGATAATTTACGATTGCAATATTAAATTAGTTAAAGATCATATTATAATTAATAGCATTATTGACTTACAATCATAAATAATGTTAAAATATACATAAACAATATCAATTCGATGAAGAGCAGCATCAAAGAGAAGGTCACAGTAGCGAGCAGCGTTTCAAGATTTCTGACTGAAAACCCAGATCTTATGCTTTCGCTGAAGGCGGGTATAGTTAACGTCAGCAAACTTGCACATCTTATATTAAGAGAAAATAGCGAACTGAACCCTATTTCCGTCAGGGCAGCATTAAACAGGCTTAAGGGTGGGGCGAACAGTGAGATTGGGAAGACCAGAGCTGATTATCTTCTAAAAAAAAGCAAGATTTCACTACAGGACAAGATATGTGTTGTTACTTCAAAAATTCCTCAAAACATGAAATACATATCCGCAACCTACCTTCAGGATAACATAGTATATATTGCGGACGAGATAAACAACAGGATACCCCAGGAGTCGCTGGGCATCCTGGTTGACAGGGACGTCAGCATGATTCATATATTCTCTTCGACAGAGATAGAGAAGACCCCTGGCTTTGTAATGCGTATAACACACAAACTTTTTGCGCGCGGAGTGAACATCCTCCAACTTATTTCATGTTCCAATGAAACAATCATAATACTGAATAAGAAGGATTCTACACTTGCATACGAGACCCTGACAATGACATAGTCTGGTCAGTGACTATTGAGTTCAACCGGGTTTTACTGACAATTTCCAGGAGCTTATCATCGTCAAAGTATCTTGTATCTGGACATCCCTTGATCTTCGTNNCTGCAATGACTTCACTGTCCGCCAGTGCGATGCCCATGCTCCTCAATTTTGACTCAAGAGCGTGCTTCCCGGTGTACTTGTCAATGGTATAGCTCCGTGTGATGCCCAGTGTAACAGGATCCATGAACTCGTATGTAGTAGGATTCCCAAGGATCCCGGAAACATGCACGCCGGATTTATGAACAAAGGCATATTCACCGGTAATGGGAAAATTAGGAGGCATTCGGATTCCGCTATAAGCCGCAACCAGTTGGGATAATTCCATGAGTTTGTCAAGTTTCGCTGCGTCAATTCCCATGTGGAACTTCATTGCAACCGCTATGATTTGAGTGGGTGTTATTCCAACCCTTTCGCCCAGGCCGTTGACCGTTGAATGAACTATCGTGGCACCTCCATCTATGGCAGAAAGGGAATTTGCGACCGCGTTTCCCATATCATTGTGTGCGTGTATATCGAGTTCGACACCAGGGACGTCCCTCCTTATGTTCAGGAATAGATCTTTTGTTCTGGCAGGATTCATTATTCCCACTGTGTCAGCTATGCCAATACGATNNCGCACCCGCATCCCTTGCAGTTTTTATTACCTCTATCAGATAATCATAATCCGTTCTTGAAGCATCTTCCGGCGTGAACCTTACCTTCACGCCATGGGATCTTGCCTCTGAAACTGACTCCCCTATTATGGAGATGGCCTCGTCCCTGGACTTGTGTGTTTTGGAAGCAAGATGCGTGTCACTTATTCCGTAGAAAATTGCCATTCTATCTATATCAAGTGAGGCTGCAATCTTTATATCGCTGCTGACAGCCCTGCTGTGTACCACCAATTCCGAAGTTATGCATCCGTCTCTCTTCAGCATAGTTATCCTCTTAATTCCATCCAATATATCAGGCGAAACAGCGGGGTGACCGACTTCAATCATCCTTATCCCGGCATCGGACAACTTTCTTGCGATTTCGACTCTCTGGTCCGGTGTAAAGACTACCCCCGGAGTCTGTTCACCCTCCCTGAGCGTGGAATCTAGAATGCCTGCGGCAGTCTTTGCTTTCATGCTTATAATCGTGTTCCCATTTGCATTCAATACTTAATATTTATGACCAGAATTAGCCAATAGTTGAAAATACTGGTCATAGAATTCAATAAATAAGCAATTAATTCAGAGGGCTGAAATTATGGAGTCTGTCACCTTTTTCGTATCTCCGTTTCCGCCAAGGTCTGGGGTCAGGTTATTCGTATTTTTTAATGATTGTTTCACCGCTCCATCAATTCTTTTTCCTAAATGTATGAGGCGTTCATCCATGTATCTGTTTCCAAGCCAGTCAAAGAGCATTGCGGCAGAAATAATTTCCGATATTGGATTGGCTATCCCTTTCCCTACAATGTCTGGGGCGGTTCCATGCGCGGCCTGTGCCATCGCCCAGTCATCCCCATAATTCAATGCGGGTGCTACTCCNNCTGCCTCGTCGGAAAGTATGTCTCCATACATATTGGTGGTAACTATGACATCAAACATTGCGGGATTGATAATCAGGTCATATGCCGTAGAGTCGATAAGCCTGTCATTTACAGTTATGCCAGGAAAATTTTTTGCCTGATTATAGAACTCCTCCCTGAAGAGGCCGTCGCTCATCTTAAGGACGTTTGCCTTATGCACTGCAGTTACCATCTTTCTTCTGGTCAGAGATATTCTCAATGCCGTCTCGCTGATCTTAGCACTTTTTTGCCTGGTTATTACCCTGACCGCCATCGCAAGATCTTGAGTGGGCATGTATTCGCCAGAACCCATGTACATGTTCCGGTCAGCATAAAACCCTTCCGTGTTTTCTCTTACAACCACAATATCAATTGGTTTCTGGTTTGTATGAATGTAGGTTTTGACGGGCCGGACATTGGCATAAAGATCAAATTTTCTGCGAATAGTTCCGGAAGGACTTTTGCTGTCTCCAGGATATTTTCCCACCTCCAGGGGACCCAGAATTAGGGAGTCGCAGGCCGATATCACTTTCATTGTTTCATTAGTGAGGGGGGCACCATGACGTGATTGCGATGTCCAACCGATATCGATCTCCATGAAATTCAATATGTCTTTCATGCTCTCTGAGGCCATTGCACTCTGTATAACTTTTAGAGTGGGTTCGATAATTTCCGGTCCTATTCCATCTCCTTTTCCAACAGCTATGTCATAAAATTCCTTCATTATTTTCACCTAAAATTTTACAGCGGTTTGGCATCTATATAACCGTTGTTCCTCAGGACTTCTATTATTCCCCCTGCCTCTATGATATCCATCAGGAATTTCGGAATAGGCGTGAAGGCAATTTTTCCACCCCTGGTCAGGTTGGCGAAGGTACCTTCAGTGAGATCAATTTCTATACGGTCTCCTTCCACCACCATTGATCTGACATCTGGAGACGAGACTGCAGGCAATCCAACATTAACTGCATTTCTAAGAAACAGGCCGTTCAGGCTCTCTGCAATTACACCCGAAATGCCAACGCCGAGAAGNNCACCCGCTGATACAAGGGCTGACCAGCCCGGCCTGTTCGCCCACATTGTAAATTTTGGCCTCTCGCTTTCTGGCATGCCATAACAGATATGTGGATACATGAGATCCGTGTTGATATCATCCCCGAATACCCATGCCTTTCCACTTAAAGTCCTGTTCAATCTGGCGCACCACCAATGAATTCCGATGGATCGGTGATGCATCCCCTCACTGNNTGATCCCATCCGTCCTTTGAAATTTCGTGTTGTTGATGTGATTGCAGTCTCTCCCTCTGCCAGGATTCCCATGTGCCCTCCCATGCATGATCCGCATGTGGGGTTTGTGACCATCCCTCCAGCATCGGTTATTTTACCGATATATCCAAGCCTGATTGCTGTCCTGTAGATCTCTGGCGTAGCTGGTGTGACGATAAGTCTCGTATCGGGATTCACCTTCCTGCCATTCAGTATCCTTGCTGNNCTGCGGATTCAAGGTCCTCGATCCTGCCATTGGCGCAGGAACCTATTATACACTGATCCACGGGGGTATTTCCTATCTCGGATACTGGTTTTGTGTTTCTTGATACGGAATCGGGAAAGGCAACCATTGGGGGAATTTCCCCCATGTCGAAGCTGAAGTATTTCGAATAGGAGGTATTTGCATCTGGATAAACGGGATGAAAAGGTGCCTCAGCCCTGTTTTCAAGGTAATTTCTCAGAACATTGTCATATGGAAATATGGCAAATTCCGCACTCAGTTCAGCACACATGGTTGATATCACAGCCCTCTGATCCATTGTCATTTCCGTTATGCCATCCCCGGAAAACTCTATGTTATCGTTCGGTAAATCCCCTATATCCCGTGCCATCCGGAGAAAAACGTCCTTTGACTCTGTGGGGGATCTAATCTTGCCATTCAGCTCAACGTTCACGGTCTCCCCCACAGAAAACCATGTCCTGCCAGTGCATAGNNTGTGCCAAGACCCCTGCTCAGCATATTGTAAGCACCAGCCGCTATTGAGTGGGAGTCTGTGTTTGCAATGATCCTACCCGGTAATAGCCACCCCTTCTCTGCTGCGAAAGCATGCGAAATGCCCGCTCTTCCATAATCATAGAAATCGTCGACACCCAACCTGTGGGCCAGCTTGCGTATCTTAGAGGTTCCTGTTGCCACTTCAATGCTTGGAGCGGGGGCAAAATGATCAAATATCACTGCCATCTTGGACGGGTCAAACGCCGCCTTAGGCGGGTTGTTGACCAACTCGGGGTGAAGTCCTGCTATGTCCAGCATTATAACCCTGTCGACCGATACATCAACAATATCTCCGGGGGCAACTGCTTTATTCCCTGCGAATGAATGTGCCTGCAGAATTTTTTCAATCATGTTCAGCGGATTCGCCTCCCTTCATTTTGAATGATCCAACGGACAGGCAAGGATATGGTGAGAACGCTGACCCGGAAGAGAAAATGCCCACTATGATCCTCTCTCCAGATGAATCAGTGCATCAGAGACTATTTCTGCACTCTTAATGACATCATCCAGGGCTATGTGCTCATCGTTTGTGTGCGAAAGTCTGGTGTCCCCAGGGCCATAAGTTACAGTTGGTATGTTCCATGAATTGCCGAGTATATTCATGTCGCCGCTCCCGCTTTTGAAGACGATCCTGGCGTCTGATCCTGTTCTCTCAAGTACTGCAGAGCGAAAAGATCTTGCCAGCGGGCTTTTTATGCTGGCCACATACGGTTTGACCTCGCTCCTCACCTTAATTTTTGCAGGCGTGGGAAGATCAAGGGAGCCACAAATCTGTGTAACTTCTTTTAGGATGTCGTTTTTGTCTATCGAAGGAGGAAACCTGATGTCAAGTGTTATTCTTGATTTCGAGGGGGTTTTGTTGTCTGCTTCACCGCCCCTGATGCGGGTCAATGCGGCAGACACCTTTGAAAACTCCATGTTTCCCGAATAATGAGAGCGTATTCTTGACCACGCCATTATGGCAG
>DAQB01000143.1 GCA_002502705.1 Thermoplasmatales archaeon UBA582
TTGGATGTTCATAGTATTTTATCCTAATTTATGGAAAAATACTGCCATTTTTATGGTTGGATATGAGAATTATATTTCATAAAAGATTAATTATTTTTCAAGGTTTGCCCTGAATTCAGAAGATCTTCTTTCTATTATCGCTGTAATTTCATTGATGTCTTCCTCTTTCAGCATGAAATTTTTATTTATGGTTTTATTTTTATCAATAACTCCCATTGTAAAACTACCGAATATATAACCCTTGAGAAATGAGATAAATTCATCTTCATTTTTAAAATTCCATAATTTATATGCTTCCTTTGAATTAATTTCTATTTCATCTATAAATTTTTCCAGGTCTCCTCTTTCCATAGATTTTAATGCCATAAATATAACAATATATAATAGAATAAATATTTTTTGTGATTTAAGGAATTTAATCTATAATTATAAATATTATAGATCACATTTTCCAGTTGGGCATGCGGGGTCGAAGGTTGCGCCGAGCTTCAGAAGTTTGTCTGGCATTTTCATTGTCAGGTCAATCTTGTGCTCTTCATCACTTTTTTTCTGGTTTGTGCCTGCATATAATACCTGCTGTGATTTGCTCCTGTCACGGTATACTGTAATTCCCTTGCAATGCAATTCCTTTGCCAGGCGGTATGATTTCGCAATATCTTCCCTTGTCGCATCAAATGGAAGGTTAATTGTTTTTGATACCCCAGAGTCACAGTATTTCTGGAATGTTGCCTGCATAAGCACGTGCCAGTCCGGGTCGATCTCCTGTGCAGTAATGAATAGATTTTTTACATCTTCCGGGAGATCCAGATTGCCGAGCTTTCCGGTTTCCGCTATCTTTTCCATTAACTCCTGTGTCCAGAGATTTCTGGATTTCAGGGCATTTTCAAGCAGTGGGTTCACTTCCAGCAATTCCTGCCCATTCAATACATGCCTTACAAATGCAAGGGCAAATAGTGGCTCTATGGATGAGGAGCATCCGGCTATTATGGATATTGTCCCGGTAGGTGCTATTGTTGTAGTTGTTGAATTTCTCATTTTTATGCCTTTTTCCTCATACTCTGATCCATACCATCCAGGAAATACGCCCCTTTCCGCTGCAAGCTTCTGTGATTCCATATGCGACTCGTCATTAAGGGTTTTCATCACATTCTCTGCAAATTCCAGGGCTTCATTGCTGTTATATGGTATTCCAAGCATTATAAGCGCATCGGCAAATCCCATTATGCCAAGACCTATTTTCCTTGTTTTCCTTGTCATATTTTTTATTGATTCAACAGGGAATTTGTTGGCGTCTACCACATTTTCCAGGAATCTTGTTGCCACATCAATGGTTTCCCTATACCTTTCATAGTTAAATTTTCCATCCTCGACAAATTTTGCAAGATTTATTGAGCCAAGGTTACATGATTCGTAAGGCAAAAGCGGCTGTTCACCACAGTTGTGCACTACTATTCCGTTAGCTACAAATGAATGTGTAGAGGGTTCAACCAAATCGTATACATCTTCCCTGCCTACGTATTCAATTTTATCAACACGGGCTAACCAGGAAGGCTTTACTGGAGCTTTTTTGTAGCTATTTACAGCCCCATTAAGCTTGCTGTTCTTCCTTTCCGATATAAAGCCTATAGAATCTGCATATTTTATCAGATTTTCAGCAGATATGTTTAATTCGTGGAAATCCTGTGTCGCATATAGCCTCATCTCCCTGTTTGAATCGGGCAACATTCTCATTCCGGCTTTTTTACGATTCTGATATATCCTGCTGTATATGCCAAAGTTAAGCAGCAGCATCTGAACCTGTTTTAACAGGTTTAAGCTGATTGATCCTAGCCTGACAGAATGCCTGGATTTTTGCCCGGAATATACAGTGCCATCTGCTTCGAATAAAGCCTGTAAAAAGCCTCTTTGCAGTTCCATGCTCCCTGCAAATACCTTATCAGGAACATTTAACTTTTCTTCTATTAGATCGTATTCAGAGGCAAATTCCTTTAATCTTTCCGATGCAATTGTTATGCAATTTCTACTTTCAATATTTACCATTCCCACATTATATTCCCGATTGTTTGTAGCAGGCCTTACTATATCATTTACATATTTTCTAAAGGTGTCGGCAAACACACGATCCTGGCTGTAAAAATTCAGAACAGCACGGTCATTGTTATTCCCATTGTTGATATGGCCATCGCCAACAAGCCAGCCAAGAACTCTGCCTTCTTCCAGTGTGCCAGAGCTGCCAAAGGAACCTCCTTCATTTAATATCCTTATTTTTTCATTCTCTTTCAGGTTCAAAGCCTCTGTCCAGCCATTCTTTTCGCTGTATATTTTATGATCTCCTGTAACTTTTATTTCAAAGCCTTCCTTTGTCTGTATTTTATATATATCCTTAAACCCTGTATATATAACATTTGAGGATGGCTTAAATTCGCCGCCAAATCTTCCATCTATTTTTACATTCAGCGGGTTTCCTTCTTCGTATAGTTGCCTGGCCTTTTTTACCCCTTCAGATGTAAATATTTTTGTATCCCCTGTAACGCATGGGTTGGTTGATTCGATATATCCTATGTTTTTTACGGGATTTTTCTTATTGATTTCGTCAAGGAATATCATACCTGGATCTGCTGTTAACCATGCATGGTCAATGATAGAATTCCAGAGTGTAGTTGCCTTCACCCTGCCTGTAACCTTTCCATCTCTCGGATTTATAAGGTCTACATTCTCATCGTTGTCCAATTTTTCGAAGAATTCGTCATTTACGCCAACGGATATATTGAAGTTGCTGAGAATTTTATTTTCTGCATCTTTACTATTTATGAAATCCATTATATTCGGATGGTTATAGTTCAATATGCCCATATTGGCTCCCCTTCTCTTTCCACCCTGCTTTATCACATTTGTGGTGGTGTCGAATATTGACATGAAAGATATTGCGCCTGAAGCAACCCCCTGTGTAGAGCCCACAATGTCATCATGAGGCCTTAATTTACTGAATGAAAAGCCGGTCCCCCCTCCTGACTTATGGATTTTTGCAGCATCTGAAAGTGTCTTGAAGATACCGTCAATAGAGTCCTCAACAGGTAGAACAAAGCATGCCGATAGCTGGCCCAGCTGGGTTCCAGCATTCATGAGAGTTGGGGAATTTGGAACGAATTCAAGATTGATGAACATTTTTTCAAAGTTGGAAATGGTATCAGAAACTGTGGTACTATTCGCAGAGGTTGAATTGATGAATTCTTCGAAAGATCCAGTTATAAAACCCTCTTTCGACAAATTCTCAAAAGCTCTTTTTAGCGTGCTTAGAGCAATTTTATCAAAGTCTAGTGAGGCGGATCCACTTTTCCCATTTTTCTTGAATTCATAAATATATTCAATTATTCCTATGTTATAGGCAACCCTCCTGAACAATTCCCTTGGTGTTTCGACGACATTGCCCTCTTCATCCTTTATAAGATACCTTGATTCAAGAACTTTAACGGCATTGAGTGAAAGTTTAAGGTCATCCCTTACCCCCATCCTTGCCTTTTCCTCTCTCAATATGCGCCTTTTTTCCCTGTAAAGTATGTAAGCTTTGGCAACATCAGCAAAGCTGGCTCCGTTTTTGCGGTATGACATTAATTCGTTTTCCACCGTATCCTGGACCTGTTCAATACTTGGGGTCTCTCCAGATGACTCGATTTTAGATACAACCAAGTTGGTAATTGCCTCGGCATCCTCCATTGTCCCATTTTTAACTGCGAGCATTGCTTTGTAAATCGCCATTGTTATCTTTTCTTTATTAAATTTTGCAGTTGTCTTATCTCTTTTAATAATATCAGTTATCATTCTGAATCACTTTTCTCGGTATCCTTTTGATCTCTGAGGTGCAATAAAGCCTTTTTGTTCTCCAATCTGATAATCATATGTTATCAAGTATGTGACCAGGATTGATAAACAAATCGATAATCTTAAGGAAATGGTACGTATCTTGATATCAGCTAATATTGATTCTTGGCTCTTGATACGTTTTTAAAACCAGAAAAATGATTTTCTTATGCTTCTTATATTATAAGGCAGTATTGAGAATAATGAGATTCTGCTTGAGAAACGTCTCATTAGCATGATTATGTATGCCTTTACAGATTTCTGGAATTATTCAAGCGGTGCAATATGTAAACTTTCTGGGGAAACTTTAAAGCGAATGTTGCTTTACAAGAATATTGGATAAAGCTGCTACAGGAAACATCCAGTCTGGCAAAGATTTCAAAGACGTCTTCGTAAAACGTCGAAAAGTCTTGCTTTCCTACGTTATTGTAGGTACAATTTTCGGCATCATAGCGACGCTTATGGGTTTTATCCGCCTGCTTATGCTTTCTGGATATGTACCAAATTTTAACATTTATTTTTTCGAGCATCCAAATCTGCAGATCTTTGGTTTTTTAGTCTTATTCGTGAGCGGTGTTGCATCAGTGCTTGTGCCGACTTTCCGTGGCAACACACCGATTACAGGAAACCTGGATTACATTTTTCTTGCGATATTAATAATATTTCAACTTCTAATATCACTCTCTAATTTACCCACTTCTTTTTCATTTGAATTTACTTTGTCTGCATTTGTCCTTCTTCTTCTTTATTCCATTAGATATTTGTATCTTGTATGGGAAGGTATCAGCAAGGGATCAAGGAAAATAGATGACGGCGATTCGTACATGGTTCTATCAGCGCTTTCTCTTCTTCTGACGACCTTTCTTTTGATTATAGACGAGATAACTGGACTGCAGGAATTCACTTATCCACTGCTTTATCTGGTTCTGCTGGGATTTGTGGGTTCAGTTATCATGGGTGTAATGATCAAGACGTCCCCGTCTTCACCTTCAGTTGGAAGAAAGAAGTTGTTGGATATATCAGTGGCAATTTCATTTGTTGCAGTAATTGTCGACTTCATCTTGCCTGTTTTTTCAATAACTGTTTATGAATTTCTGGCTCCATGGATATTTCTAATCGGCGCTTTTCCATTTGCACTTGCACAGTTAATCTTATTTATAAAAACAGAAAAGTCCGGAAGGTCTGTAACTATAATTTCTATATTCAGGAAAAGCACTGTGAACTTTACAAGATTTGCAGCCTTTTTATCATATCTCTGGCTTATTACCGGTCTGATCCTTGGTGTGTTATATTCCAGTGATGGCCTTCTTTATGGAATAAAAATTGCATTTATACATGCAATAAGCATCGGTTTTATTGGTTCAACCATAATGGGCTACGCTCCGCTGCTCCTCCCTGGGATAATCTCTGCAAGGTCTCCAAGAACCGAAGTCTTTTCGCTTTCTCTATACTTATTAAACATAGGGGCACTCTTGATGGTTATTGCCTTTATTGTCTATGCATACGGAATATCGATAGGGATTCTCTTTACATTAGGTGGAATATTCATAATAACCGGTATAATATGGTACATTGCTGATATCCACATCTATATATTTTCCAAGAAAAAATCTGAAGCGGTTGTTTTCTCTGATGACTGGTGAATAGATCAAAAATTGTATTGTAATATTTTCATTGATGAGTTCCATTCTATTACTGAATTTTCTGAAATTATATTCAATAAAGGTTAAAAATCTTATTTACATCATGAAAAGTCCACTAAAAAGTACGTGTGATTCATGATCACGTATGACGAAGTGCGACATTAACTGGTTCAGCTATGGGCTCCGGAATGAGCTTACGGCGGGTCACCGTNNATGACGTTCCGATCAGCAGCGGACCAAAAATTCCCCAGCGGGTCAGGGATTATGAGGGGTGATTAATCGCCGTTAACCTGGGGAAAAGTTACTAAAGTGAGGAATTCAATTGGAGTTCAAGGAAGGCAGGATAGAGAACGAACATCTGCAGGATCTCGTAGCAATTGTAAATCGGTACGTGAAGAGCTACGAAATAGCAGTGACACCATTGGATGTGTTCTTTTACTATTTCAGTGACGATAATCCTGGTCTGAATGAATCCTTTGAGGAATTAAGGAAGATACTCGTTCCAAAAGGGTACATACCATTTATGTCCGAAGAGAATGAGAAATTCATCGTGATCAGGCATCGCCCCGCTGAAAGGTACAGAAGTAATCGGGTGAATCTTGTTCTTTTTGTTCTTACACTTGCTTCTACAATATACGTCGGGGCCGGCTTCTCCCTGAGCTTCCTTAAACCAGGTCCTTTGACGGATCTTTATGCAGTTGAATACGGTTTGGTGTTTTTTTCTGCCCCGCTCCTTCTGATACTCGGAATACATGAAATCGGCCATTATATCGTAGCAAAGCGGTATCAGGTAAAGGCTTCGTTTCCCTTCTTCATACCTGTTCCATTTTCCATTGGAACATTTGGCGCCTTCATATCCCTCCGGGATCCAATACCTAACAGGAAAGCTATGCTTGAAATAGGTGCTGCCGGTCCAATATTCGGTTTTATTACTGCTTTTCCCCTCCTGTTTGTTGCCAATTATCTCCAGCACGTCTTTGTACCTGTCAGTATGCCATCAACGCTTCTTGTCGTGCAGTTTCCAATAATTTATCACGTTCTGGGGCTGTTCATGCCATCAAAAGTACCAATTTTTCCCATGGAACTTGCCGTATGGGTCGGTATTTTTGCCACGGCACTAAATCTTCTTCCTGTAAGCCAGCTTGATGGCGGGCATGTAGCCCGCGGGGTTCTTGGGAGAAATTCAAAATATATAAGCTATATATTCATAGCAATACTGTTTTACTTCACCCTTTACTATTTCGGCTGGATCATTCTTGTTTTCCTTGCCATCTTTATGGGTCTGACACATCCTCCACCACTTGACGACTATGCAAAACTTCCAACCAGGGATTACGTAATAGCAGCCTGTGTACTTGCCATGTTCATTCTTTCCTTCACAATCACGCCAATAATTTCAGGTTGATTTATAGTTAATTACCTACACTATTATACTTATATCCAGGAATTTCTCTACCCATCTTTTTGCGAATGTCAGCCTGCATGATAACTCCATGAAACTCTCTTTTATTCTCTCTTTCAGCTTCTCTTCAGAATCTATTGGCGCAATGGATACAGTTCTCTTGACACTCTTCCAGATGAATTCTATGGGATTCAGATCAGGAGAATACGGGGGGAGGAATATCAGCCTGATATTCAGCATTACTGCAGTTTCTGCAACTGCTTTTGAATGATGTGATCTGAAGTTGTCCAGTATCATGATTATCTCCATTTCAGGATTCATATCCCCTATCTTCCTTATGAAAGCAATCACGTTTTCCTTCTTTGAATGATCCTGGAAATCAACAACACTCCTACCATTGAGGGAATAGAAACCGAATGTGTTTGCCCTGTATTTGGAGGTATCCTTGACGATCTCCGGCTTATTGAAAGACCACAACATGACGGTATTGGGAGTTGTCTGTGGCGCAGATTCATCGAGGAATCCTATTATGCTTTCCTGCATGGATACCTTGCCTAAGTTTTTTTTAGAATGTTCTCTGCATTCACAGGTCTTCTCTTATCATGCGAATATGGCTTCGCATGCCTCATTCCCATCTTTTTCAGTATTACCCATACCTGTTTCATCGTGTATTGAATTCCAAACTTCTCTCTTATCATATCTCTTACCTGTGCTGTTGTGTATTGCCCATGCTTAAGTTTCTCCTTCAATGCTTCCCTCTGGTCAGGCGACATCTTTGACGGGCCTTTCCTTGCGTATCTAGGTATAAGGCCCCTGTATCCTTCCGCGTTCCATTTCTTCTGCCATAAATAGCCCATCATCTTTGTTATTCCGATCCTTCCTGCAGCAGTCTCGANNCAGAATCGCCATCATACCGGTACCGGATGAAAAGAAGCTTCTTCAGTATCCTTGTGCTCCTTTCAAGGCTTTTTATCAGCCTGTTGAGATCTTCGTCACTGATCTTCCTCTCAATTGCATACATCTCCGTCTTTACCATGAAGATGTAATGGTTATAAGTATAAAATGTTAGTAATTGACTATAAACTGATAGAACCTCAACATTCAGGTGCAGATATTTAACATATGCTGGCGGGAAT
>DAQB01000036.1 GCA_002502705.1 Thermoplasmatales archaeon UBA582
AGATATTAGGAAATGTCAACAGAACCAGGATTCGATGAGCACATTTGCGCTCCTCGATCTTGGGGATCCGGAAAATAACCCGAATTCTTACAAAGATATAATGCACTTTATCTGGCATTTTCGTTATGACCTTGGTCCATGGATGCAGGGAAAACTTATCGAAATAATTGGGCCCATGCGGTCAGGCAAGAATAATTTTGCAGTTTATATGGCTCGTGCCGGCATGTCTGGAAAGATTCACGTTATCACCAGCTTCCCTATGTTCTTCCCGACTACCCAGGACGGACCACTCAAAAACTATTACCATGAAGCACATGGGCTGAGAGATGCCCTGCTGTACATGATACAAACAAGATATAAGGAACCAGAGGCCATATTCTTCCTTATACTGGACGAACAGACAACTAGGGGCGCAACGAATATGCGTTCAAATTCCACTGAAGCAGAGTGGGCTAACGGTTGGATCGTGAGGTCGGGACACTTTGGGTGCACAACAATAAGACTAATGCAGTCAGGAGATGACACAATAAAGATGCAGAAGGGCCTGAGGTATGCAGAGATCTACAAGACTCCCGTGAAGGTGACAAAGGCAGAGGGGAAGTTTATTACGTATGGAGACGAGTGGCCTCTCTCGTTCCAAAATATCCCTGACATGTCCAAATATTTCAACACCTCATCTCCCGGGAGTTGGGTATGGGACCTTAATCCGCAGGCGATGAATGATTACATGGCAATACATGAGGGGGAGGCTTCAGGCGATAGTATGCAAATTTACCACTTCTATGAACGCTATATTATGAACCTTATGAAGACCCACGATCCATATTGGTTCAGTAACAAGAAATTTGCGTACCTAGACAAGGTGTCGATAAGTGTTGATCCCAGTACAACCCAGGAACTGTCGCCTTCGGCAGAGCCTCAGGGAGTACCAAAAGAAGAAAAACTCGATGAGATAGACCGTCTGATAATCGAAAGGGTTCAAGCCGGTGAGACAACTGCACTCATTGCTCAGGTAATAAGCAGTACAATAAAACCAATCTCCAGACAGGCGGTGAGCAAGCGCATATTGAAGTTAAGGAAAAAAGGATTGATTGCAACCTTGCAACCGGACTTGAATGTTTCCGATCTCATGAGAGAGGGGTATAGGGGTACGAGCCATGAGGAAAATTCTGGCATAGTTTCGAAGGGTGATACTGCCTCTTTAAATACCAAGAATGAAGATATTCCAGGAAAAAAACAAGAGGATCCTCCCATAACTAAATGAATAACCATGAAGCATGATAATAGTATGACCAATGCAAGGACCAACCGCAGAAATTTAAAATACGACATCCAACAGGGAATAACACTTACTATCCTGGCTATCTGTGTGATTGGATTAGTACTTATAGCCCTATATCATCCATAATTTGCTAAGTCAATCACCGAAATTTTTTCTTCCTCGAGATATGGGATCTCATTCTTATCTTATGATCATCTCACCCTTGCCATGAATTCCGAGGTATCCATTCCCGTTATCTGAGTGTATATAGATGTGGTGAAAACNNTAACTGCAAATGTATGCCTGAATTTGTGTGCGTGGATCCTGATGCCTATCTTCTCCTGGATTTTCTTGAAATAGAGATCTACAGCCTGTCTCTTCATCGGGAATAATAGATCCTCGCTCTTCTGTGGTATATTGAGTTCAAGGAGGTATTGCATGTAGGTGTCTCTCAAATCCGGATGGATGCTTATAACTCTGAACTTCTCCCTCTGGACACCATTTTTGTCCTTTCCTTGCTTTAAAGTCTTCAACCTGATTGTATTTGTGGTCAGATTAATATCTAATGGTTTCAGGATGAGGATCTCATCTATCCTTGCCCCTGTCCGGTACAGGAATTTCACCAGGAGAAAATATCTTTTGTGCCTGTCCGATCTCCTCTTGTCACTTTCTATCTTGCTATTTATTTCCTGGAAGATCTTCATGACCTCATCATCGGTGAAAAAGTCGATGTTTAGTTTCTGTGTAGCAGATTGGATCCACATGTTCCTTGGAACTGGTACAGAAGCCATAACATGACAATACTTAGCCCTTTAAATAGGTATCTCCGCATCGCTGCATGAATTCTCTCCGGATTCCATGATCTTGGTATATAAGCATCCGGTTCACGACATGACAAAATGTATATTTTGTCAAGTTTTATTCGGCACGTGGACTAATCTTAGGGTGGAAATGTTTAAGTTATGACGACCTATTTACCTTTGTCTTAAATGGAAGGGATTGAACAAAATGGCCATTTCAACCGAGCATAAACAGAGAAAGAATAGATACACCAGCGGATTAGCGCAGCTTAGGTTCGAGGTGCCAAACGCGTGGACCAAGGAAGAATCTTTGTATCTTTACCAAACCAAGAATCATAAAGTTCCTATTGATCAGATTGTCTATGAAGATTGCATAACGGGAATGGAAAATATACCACCAGCTTCAGTGGATCTTGTCATAGCAGATCCCCCATTTGGAATAGAATTTTCAGGGAAAACCGGTCAGTACAATAGGAAGGCCGAACTTGTTACTGATGGATACAAAGAAATAACTGAAAATTACGCTGAATTCACCGAGAAATGGGTAAGTATGCTACCAAAGATCATGAAGCCTACTGCTTCTGCTTATATCGTTTCAGGTTGGACAAACCTTGGAGACGTAATCAATTCCGTAAAAAAGGCAGGGTTGACCGTTGTAAACCACCTTATATGGAAGTACCAGTTTGGCGTTTTCACTAAGAAAAAGTTCGTTACATCTCATTACCATATCCTATTTCTTGTTAAGGATGAAAAGAAGTATTTCTTCAACAAATACGAGTTTTATCCTGAAGATGTTTGGATGATTCCAAGAGAATACAAATCTGGACAGGAAAAAAATGGAACCAAGTTGCCGGAGAAATTGATCGAGAGGTTCATCAATTTTTCTACACGACCAGGCGAGATGGTCTTTGATCCGTTCATGGGAAACGGAACCACAGCAACCTGCGCTAAGGGGATGTTTAGAAGATACTATGGGTTTGAAATAAATCAAAATATGAAAAGTGTCCATGAAAGTCTCATTGTTTCGGTTAAACCAGGGTGCTATTACCGTGACTTAAGAGAAATGAAACCAACAGTGGAGGATTTAGTTAGGAAATATCCACATTTAAGGAAGTACTTGGATTTAAGTACGGTTGAAAATGAAAACTTTTATAGGTTTGACGATGTCGACCGGAAAAATTTAAGTGAGGAGTGTTCTAAATGAAAATAGAAACTGTGAACAAAATAGGTAATTGCCTCTTGAATTTACCTAAAAAATGGGATGGCAAGGATGCAATCCTAGAGATGAAGAATGACAGATACCCGCACTGGAAGCAAATGGAATGGATAGGATTCTACTTCCAGTATCAATGCGAACGACTATTGTCCAGATTGATGCAGATTCCAGGAATATCATATGGGAATTCCACGTTTGATGGTTTTTACGAAGTGCCGTGGGATTTCAAGGCACACTCCATTAACACATCGAGTCATCGAATCATAGTCAATGATGTGGAAGCCGTCACCAGTGGAATTAGTGATTACGGAGAAGTAGGACTGATATTGGCACTAGGGTGTGTGAAATATAATGACGATGACAGGAACTTTCAGAGGTGGCATGAAGACCTAAAGGGAGGAAAATCAAAGTATGAAATGGAAAGAATACAGAGAGGTGCATGGTCTAGGCTGAGAAAAGTAGAGTTTGATCTGCAACAGATTTCTTTCATAAAAATTACAAGAGATACCCTAGAGAAAAGTGGGTCCTTCCAGAAGGATTTTCGTAATGCTGACGGAAGCCCCAGACGGGAAAAGGTGTTGGTTGACCTGGAGAAACTTGAGGAGGAAATCGTTTCAACGTTGGAATTTAAGTGAATACTCTATAGTTTATGATCTTTTGTTGCAATAACCAACGGATGAAAATATTGAGATAGTATGAATAGTGAGCACGGAGGAGTGCATTCAGTTTTATTAGTTCTGAACCATGAGAATTCTGCTATTGCTTCACGTTTTGTAGTTCCACATGAAGCCATTCCAACTAATTTCTTCAACATTGGACAACGATATTCAAGCCCCGCAAATGAAAACATTTTACTTATTGCAGGTATCTCCCCTCATATGGTGAAAACTAAACTGATTGCGGTCACACGCCTGTCCACGGGAGGCACCAGCGTGAGAATGACGTTACCCAAAGAAATTAAGCAGATGCTTGATGTCAAGGAGGGAGACCATCTGGGATTTTATGAATATGAGGGGGAAATTGTGGTAAAAAAGGTTGAATAGATAGGATCAAGGGTGTTGATGGAAGTTCAATTGACTTTGTCAACCATCCGAGTATTATTTCCGTGTTGTTTTCCCTCGACTTTAATGGAAGGTGCAAGTGGAGGTATAAGAAAGTTCGATATGAGCAGTTCCCTCACATTTCTTCTAAGATTTCCCGATTGATAATCTGTGTAAACCGGGAATGTTTTACTATCTGTATAAAGATTTCTGATAAAATCTGCATCATCATAACTCAACAGCCAAGGATGTTCAAGTCTCTTGAGGAAAGCAGATAGTTTCTGGTGGTCCTCATCTATGAAGTAATATCTGTATAGTTCTCTTCCAGCTCCGTAATAAGGAGGGTCTACATAAAACAACAAGTTTTCATTTGTACCTGATGTCATTCTCTGCATGAATTTTATTCCGTCAACTTCTGCTACATGTAATCTTCCCTTGAGATCGTGCAACCCCTGAATTTTCTCAATAATTTTCTCCCTGTTAAATCGGCAGTCAAATTTATAAGAAGATTGCTGTTGTTTTCCTCCAAGAGGTCCTCCTTTGATTATCCCTGAGAAATTAGTTCGGTTGAAGAAAAGAAATGCGCCTGCAAGTTCCACCGTATTATATTTGTGGTCACTGTCAAAATGCAGGTATTTTTTAAGGGAATACCAGGTTTCCAATGAGACTTCAAGCGATTTAATGAATTCCACAAGTTCTTCGTTCTGATATAAAACAGCATTCCAAAATGCAACGATTAACGGATCCTTTTCAGATATGTAGGCCTCATTAACCAGTCCTCCCTGTAACAATCCGATTGAAACAGATGCACTTCCCGCATAGGGTTCGACGATAGCCTTTGGCTCGAGTTTATGGAACTTGATAAACTCTTTAACATAATCAAGGAGCCATGTCTTGCCACTAGGGTACCTTAATGGAGTTACGGTCGGTTTCATAATACCTTATCACTACCTAGGCCTAAAGAGTTTTACTAATAACC
>DAQB01000154.1 GCA_002502705.1 Thermoplasmatales archaeon UBA582
ATTATCTGCTGAAATACGGATTCCTGAGAACATGATCATGATAATTCATTTTGGATGGTATTGAAGATTCTATAGAGGTTTTTAGAAAATATCAACAGTCATCGAGTTCATCATTATAGAAACATATTCTTCAGCTTCTGCTGCGGGAACGAACGTGGTATCGAAAAGCCTTCCTTCCTCTATAGTAAGGAAGAAAGCTATCCTTGGAATCCTTGCATCATTCCCTCTTTTCCTCCCCTCAACAAGAGCCTTTTCGTTTACGTACGATTCGTATATATTGTCTTCTATGGATATCGGTGTTACTCCTTCAGCAACGACAGGTTTCGATGTATATAGAAGAACCTTTATCCCTTCATCGGTAACCGCTCTTCCTTCTATCTCGGCGACAGCGTCCAGATGGTTATCAGCCATGTATTTCATCAGAGTGCTATCAGCTGAGAAATTCATGGAATAACGCACTACCGCAAGCGGCGCCTGTCTATGCATAGAATTCATCCTCTCCATGAGGGAACGAGAGTGTGTAAGGTTGACAATCCTGAAATTCTGGTTCTTTCCTATCACTCCGGCAAGAATGTCATTGATCTCATGAAGCTTGCTTCGATGAAACCTGAAATCCAGGTATAACTCGTCCTTCAGCAGATATGCATCGTTCAGCGCCACTGATGGTGCTTCGAGAAGGTTCCCGATGACCTTCATCCCCTCGACATTGTTTATCCTTTCTGTTATCGAATAATAGGATCTCTTCTCGACGAGATCCTTCCTGGAGAGAATTGGGTTCATTGATTGAGCAGGTTTTCCAGATTTTGGGAAGAATATCTGTATGAATGTCTTCTCATCCTCAGTGAAAGTGTATGCAGGTATCCTTTGATCCATTCTTGCAAGCAGTTCAAATATACCTGTGTGCTGCCTGATTGCAATGACGCATCTCCTGTCCAGTTTTTCATGAACCTCACTTATTTTCATGTTCCTCGCCTTCTATCGATGCTCTTCGCATTTATTTCTCTTCCCCCATATCAGTCCCTCCATGTATCCAGATAAAATGTCAATTATCCTCTCAATCCCCTGAACGTTCTTTAAGAATTGCAGATGCTTTCTTGTCGCCAGAGAATCGAAAATACTACTTTAAAGCCTTGAAAACAATACTTGCCCAGAGAGTTCCCCATGCCGAGCTTACGGTTACGATTTAGATAAACCTTTTCATTATGTGGAGGGAAGTCCGGCTTTAACTAAGATTATTATTAATTTAGACGTTTGGCTAGTTAGGTTGAAGTCTGAGACGAAATTTTTCAAAAAAGTGGATGGTTCCGTTCCAAATGTCTAGTAAGTGATTGAGTCACATAATTTTATGAATTACGCCGANNATAGATTTGAAATTTAAGAACGTCATATACGTCGGCAAGGAAGTCTCGTATTTCTTAGCTAGAAAAGCAGATAGATACTAGCCGGAATCAATTTAACCTCTTTTTTCAGGTCAAAAGTATCGTGCGTCAGAACTACCTTATTCCTGATGCGATCCTTAATCGCAAAATCCCTAGCAGTTCCAATACCCTTCTTAACTTCTATACCAGTATCGTTTCCTGGAATGTAGAAATCCAACTCTTTTTTGTTACTTAGAAAAGTTATATCATCATATTTCCTAAGCAGGTTTGAAGCAACTGCTCCTTCAATTAATGCACCATAAAATTTTTCGTCAACCCTTCCGCTGTAGAGTTTAGATCTCGCCGCATGGTAAAGAAAAGGATCCATGAAATATGTCTTATGAAAATGTGAGTACAGGGATTTCTTCTTCGTTCTATCGTACTGGAATATTGAAAAGGTAAAGAAGAGTGATTCAAACAATTCAAGGTAACTTTTCACTGTCAGATGCGAAGGTATATCCATATCCTTTGCCAGGCTGTTATATCCGTACGCAGTAGAATAATTTTTGATTATGCCCTGAACGATGGATTTAGCCGTTGTTGTCGATCGATTTGCGTTAGAGACATCACCCAAGACGGCATTCCAGTAGAGGTCATATAAAATCGACAGGTCCTCTCCCTTTCTATAGCGATATGAGGATGAAAGGAATCCTCCGCTGTTTAGATAATCCAGAAATAGTTGATTCAATAGCGGCAGAAATGTAGACATCCGGGAAATTAAGGTATTGACATCATCAGATTTTCTATTTGATGATAACACTTCCCTTACCTCATTCTGGCCAAAAAGATCAACATATTCTCTGAAAGTCATTGGAAGGAATTTACTGATCGTTATGTTTCTTCCAGGAAAACTTTCCTTTTTTAGTGCAACCGAGGAGGATCCGGATAGACNNTATAGACAAATATAGTTTTTATCGAAAAAACCGAGGTCCAGGAGTGCCTTAATCTGAATATTCCAACTTTCAAGCGAGGTAATTTCATCAAAGAAAAAATAGATCTTGTCGCCTCTTCTGGGAAACGGAATTGATCTGTAGGTATCAATTAGGTCTCTTATGTTTTGATGATTCAGGTCATCGAACGAGAAGTATAGAACCTGTTTCGGATCAACATTTCTGCTTTTTATTAAATCCCTGATTACTAGTTTCATATAGGTTGTCTTCCCAACCTGTCTCGGTCCAATCAAGAGCAAATTGTTGTCCTGGAAAGAATATTCTTTCCTTGGAGATTCAATTCTTGCAGTTTTTATGTTCCTGTCATCATCTATCGAATCAGGATTGACCCACCATGGGTTGTATTCATACAAGATAGACGTATTCACAATTGTCAATTTATAAATTATATATAAAGTTGTTATTGTAATATCAATTATAGTAGATTATTTGATAATAAATAACAATAAAACTATCAAAGTTAATAGTTCACCATCAATTAAAGTTGCTGTTATGCTGGTGTAATTAGTTAGCAACTGAACTTTCCTTAGATTTCGATGCAGTAAACAAGGTTTGACGAATAATAAAAATTATACTAAAGGTTCAACTGTTTGCATAATGAAAGGCAAGTCTACCTACCGGATGTCCAAGATCATCCTTAGTGCAACTTTTCAATTCGAAAATATCCCAAAATCTTCATCAATTTTTTCAGGGAACAGGATAAACAGCCAAAGTGGGATCACTCCAATAATGAAACCTGATTCTTCGTACTTTTCAAACTTATCCCTTGAAACGATTATTCCTTTTTTCAGATTGAGTCCTTTGATTATTGAGATAAAATTCTTAACATCATAATTGCCATATTTTACCTCTATAGGTATGACCAGATTGCCTCTAATCCAGATGAAATCGATTTCTTTATTGCCTTCCCTGTAGTAGTTGACTGGCGATATAGCCTGAACCACCGCAGATTCTGCAATTTTTCCATTGTTTGTATAGGGCGTACCGCTAATTGCAAATACAAACCCGCTGCTGGTTAGATATACCTTTCTCATTTTTCTTGAAGTGGCAAGAAAACCAGGTCTTGTATTTTCCACTGTTTTAACTATTAAAGAATATTCCAGGAAAAAAATATAGTTCATGATTGTCTGCTTCGATCTGCCAAGCTTTTTTGATAATGAGTCATAATTAATTATAAATCCAGGCTCTGATGCTATTAGTCCTAGGAGAGTTCTTAAAAGAGGTATATCCCGAATGCCAAATTCCTCTGGAATATCTTTCAGGAGGATCCTATCAAGAACTATATCCCTGACATATGAAAGCACCTTTTCATCGCTACTTTCACTTACGAGCTCCGGAAAACCTCCCTTGATGAGGTAATCCATAAGTCTTGGCCTAACATTGTTTTCATAAAGTTTCCAGTTTTCAAATTCTACCGCAATTCCCTTCATTTCAAGGAACTCCTTAAATTCAAGCTGAGAGATATAGAATGAATATAGCCTCCCAGCAAGTGTCTCACTCGACCTCTTCTTTACATTTAGGGAGGCAGAACCGGATATTATAAACTTAACATTCGGATATAGATCATAATATATCTTTACTTTGTTTTCCCAGTCCTTATTCTTCTGAATTTCGTCAAGAAATAAAAATACGCGACCCGCATCTTTAATTGGTGATCTTATCACTTCCGACTCGTAAGTGCTTATCAAATCATCAATGCTAGCCTCAGTTTCATCAAATGTAAAATACAGTATTTTTCGGCTATTTATCCCGGTAGATATCAAGTGATCAATTATCTGGTACATCAGTGTTGTTTTTCCTATTCTTCTCATACCGTAAAGAAGCAAGATTTCTCTGTCATCCATGTATGAAATAATCCTGTTAAAGACTGGACGATGATATGGGCGCAACAGCTCTGGACGCGGATGGCCGCTTACCCACCAGTCATTAAATTTATTTAACTTATAAATGTCCATATACACACAATGTAATTGACTAATATTAACATTATTCGTAATGTATAGTTTACTAATCTTCTTCAGTGCCAATCCGGCAAGTAAATCTTGAACCCTTAGAATGCCCGCATCTCTCTTTTCTTAGTATGTTCAATTTTGCATTAAATATCATGGCAGGTGAATTCAATAAAATAACTGATCAGATGAATGACTTATGAAATACCATATCTTATCAAACGGCATATAAAAATTGATCCTAACACGAATAAAATTATCACTATTGCAGGCCCAAGGCGACGTAGTGTCCAGAATTATGTGTAAGACTAAGGATACCTTTCCCTGAACATGTCTGTGATCTCATCCTTGCATTTAGAATATTTCTGGATCTCTTCAACTCTTTGGGGGTAAATAATAAACTACCTCTCCATTATAGCACATGAATTCAGAGGAACTGTTCAAGAAGCTTCTAGGTCTCGAGGAACCATGGTATATCAAGGAGATAAGATTTGATCATGAGGATAAGAGGGTTGACATCTGGGTAGATTTCCAGAAGGGATCAAGATTTAAATGTCCGCTATGCGGAAAACTATACGGCGTTCATGAAACTGATGAACGTACATGGAGGCACCTGAATATATTCCAGTACCCCACCTATGTGCATGCACGGGAACCCAGGATAAAATGCAACGAACATGGAAAGAAAACTGTTGATCTTCCATGGGCTCGAAAAGGATCAGGCTTCTCACTGCATTTTGAGGCAATGGTTGTGGAGATGTGCAGGGAGATGCCCGTATCTGCTGTTTCCAGAATAGTGGGAATCAATGAGGATTCTGTATGGAGGATACTCAAACATTACGTTGATCAGGCAAGAAAGGATCAGGATATATCAGATATCAATATACTGGGAATTGATGAATTCTCTGTCCAGAAATATCATGTCTATGTAACATTATTTTATGACATCAGAAACAGCAGGGTAGTGGATATAGAAGAAGGAAAGGAATCAGATGTTTTTGGAAAATTCATAGCTAAGCACCCATTCCTGGACCCATCAAAGATAGATCACATCACCATGGATATGTATCCATCATACATATCCGGTGCGAAACAGTATTTTCCTGCATCTGAGATAGTCTTTGATCATTTT
>DAQB01000146.1 GCA_002502705.1 Thermoplasmatales archaeon UBA582
GAGGATTCGATATCGCCTGTTGTTGTCATTGCGCCGATGTGAATTTCAGAACCGTCTTTCCTGATATACCTGAGGTCACTAATATTCGATAAATCCACCAGATAATCGAAGGATGCAACTCTTGTCTTCATAATGGGGATAAGGCTCTGCCCACCTGCAAGAACTTTAGCATTTTCATGTGCTGATAGAAACGAAAGCGCTTCATCGACTGTCTTTGGTACAAAGTAATCAAATTCCTGCGGATACATGAATATTGGATTTAATTATAATATATAATCATTCAAGCATTCTTTTTTATATCAGGTTGCCTCATTGCCATTATTACTTCTGATATTATGCTTATTGCAATTTCACCTGGAGATATAGCACCAATACTAATCCCGATTGGGCTGTGAATCGATTTCAGGAACTTCTCACTTACCTTGCCTTTCAATTCGGTTGAATCATACTCAAATCTTTTCCTGCTTGCCATAAGTCCAAGGTATGGTAATTTTAAACGCGACAGATGTTCCAGAACCCTGATATCGTCATTTCCCTTGGTAAGGACAACAACGTAGTTCCGGTCGGTGAATTTATACAGTTTCAGAGGATCTTCGCCCCTTGAGATATCAGAGAGATCGAGAATATCGCATTTAAGTCCTGCCTGCTTTGAGATGGCATATATCGAATCCGCAACATCATCCTTGCCACCCTGCTTAATTACGGTGAGGACCTTGGCATTCATATAGGGCTCTATGAATATCTCTATTGTTCCGCCGCAAAAAGTCTCAACAAAAATTTCATCATCGTTTTTCCTTGAGATTATCCCCTGAAGGGATGCCTCAGTTTGCTCAAGATGCACTTTTACTGCCTTTGCCCTGTTGTGCCTAACGACATCTTGCGCGAGAGCGGATATGGCGCTTTCGGGGCATGCGCCTCCCAAGGTACCGAAGAGTGGCTCACCTTCACTGGAGAGTATAAGTTTGAATCCAGGCTTTGCAAGCGTGGAACCCTCGGCGCTGACGACTGTGGCGAGCGCAAATTCCCTGCCGGATTCCATGAACTCGGCCATTTTTTGAATAATATCACCATTGTCCATGCAAGTTGATTAATACAATGTTTATTAGCATTCCCATACGCTTGAAAATACTTATTTCAAGACGATATTTAACTCTCATGAATAACGATTTTTGCCGCAGGTGAAAATTGTGTATGTTTATTCGCTTACAAAGTAATTTATTCTGTATTTCTTGATGCCTGATGCGCCGGTTGCATCTGACAGGAACTTTATAAAATCCTTTGACTGCCTGCTACTGAATGCAAAATAAAATGTTGTCATTGCTGGTTCTATTATCTGCCCGTTCCGCATAAGTATAACCTTATTAGAATATAATTTTTCCATGAGCAGATTGTAAAAACTGAAAAAAATACTTGCAGATTCCATCTCCTCCCAGGTGAATGTTTGAAATTTAGTTTCATTTTCCTTGCTAATTTCGTCCACAAGAAATCTTACTCTGTTGTTTCCGGTTGGAATCTTCAGGTTGCAATTTTTCTGCCACCTGAATTAACCGGGATATTTTCTGCTATTCCGGTATTGAAAAGGGTGAAAGAAAATGACGTTACATCTCTCAAGACCTGGCCCTGCTGATTAAATTTTAGATAATTTAACAGTGGACCAAGATATATCAGTTTTAGTGATTCAATCCTGTCTACAAACTTAATAATTATTGATGAAATAAAATGGTTGTCAGTACTCGCATATTCGAAACTTATTCTGTAAATTCCTTCCTCCAATCTTATACCTGTTAAAACAGAGGATTCAACCGAGTGTAATTCTTTCATGAGGCCATTAAATTCAAGTTCTGCATCAATTTCTCTGCGTATTATTATGGAATCTTTAACTGATACCGGGTTGAATTGGGCCAGGTATATATTGAGGTCTCTGTTGTTTGGATCTTTTCCATGATATAGAAACGTTGGTCCGAAGATCTTTCGGTAAATCTGATACCAACATCTGCTCCAATGTTGAACTTACGCGAGATGGAGGCCATCCTCGATTGTGGTTCCATTGTAAAAACCACAATCTGATCTTTGTGATCACTGTATCCAGATGAATCCATTATTATTTGATATCATTTCTTTACCATATTAATTTCACTTCCCAGTTATATTCAAATTTTTACTTTGAAATAATTTCTTCAAAGCGCTTTTTGCTTAGGCAGAACATCTTCCTTATCATAACGTACTGATATCTGCTACAGGTTATTGCTCTGTCTTCTCAGCAGATACCCCGGCATCCTCGTTCCTTAAAAGAGCAAACACATTGCCAATCAATGCACCTGAACCCATCAAAACGCCACTGATAAGGAACATAAGCGCAAATAGAAGAATCGATGAAAAACCTGCAATCAAACCGACCTCCTTCATTACTGCGCTCTCATATGAAATCGGAAGAATCATAACGTAAATTGCTGTCAGTAATATGCCTGAAAAAAAAGCAGTTGGAAAAGATATCTTCCACCTTCCTCTTACAAGAAGAGAAGAAATAAAGCCGGAAATAACCAACAGGTACCAGATACCGGAAAGGAGCAGCAAATATCCAGATACAAGGCAAACAGCTACCGAAAGCAGTATTGTCGTTGATAGAGACATTTTCATGCTTTGCCTCCGGGATGAAGAGTAAGAACTGCCATCAAGTCTGCACTTGGAAATTGTGAATATCCTGAGTAATATAGGAGCGGGAGATAGTTTCCATTGATCCAGTCCTCAATGTAATTATAATATTGTGGGCTTTCCGGGTTTTCGCTCTGTCCACCTGGATAAACACCGTATGATCTTGAGACATTCGAGAGGTTGACAACCATGACCCAGCTCTGACCGGACTCAGGATAATTATTAGGTGCAATTCCAGGAGCATCATTCGGTGTGTTGAAATCCCCACCTTTTGCTATCGGCCCGACAGAAAATGGGGTCAAACCAAAAAGGTTCGGGAATTCAAAGCCATGGAACTGTCCCCAGGTGAAATTTCCCGACGGATACCTGCCCTCAAGAAATTGCATTGCCTGGGTAACTGCGTTAGTTATAAGGG
>DAQB01000152.1 GCA_002502705.1 Thermoplasmatales archaeon UBA582
CTATACCTATCCAAACCAGCCAACTCAGATACCCCCAGGTTCACTTGATATGAAATGGGTTAACGTATCTTTAAACAGCTTTGACATGAAGTGGACATTCACATTTGGCCAGCTCTGGAATATTTGGAGCGGTGGATTCGGCTTCAGCAATCAGATAGTAAACATATTCATCTCTGACGGAAGTTCTTCAGGAAGCACTTCACTCGGCCCCGGTCCGAATGCGAACTCAACTGAGCCCTGGCAGACTATGCTATACATTTCCGGCTTTTCGACATACGCTCTTACACCGAGTGGGGAGGAGACTAATGGTATAACAGTTTCAGTTAACTATACAGCAGGAACTGTCACAGCTGTATTCCCTTCCTCATACATCGGACCGAATCCACTTTCATATAAATACATAATAGTGTCAGGATCCTACGATGGTTATGGTGTCAACGGTTGGAGAATCGTTGATGCTGTAAATACATCAAATGGAGGCTGGCAGGGCGGAGGCGGAGATCCACCATGGAGCTCCAACATATACGATTACATTGCACCAGCGACCGTTGGTGAAAACACAACACAGAACCAGACACAGCTACTGCACTATTCAGTTGGGCATATACCAGTCCTTGTGCCAATAAAATTGCCGCCTCTTAAAAACGTTACAATTTCCACAAAATCATACTTCAACCCTACAGAATACAACAATGCAAGTATAGTCCAGTTTAAGGGGAAATATTATGTGACCTATATATCCAATGTTTCCGGGAATCCTGAAGTATACCTATCCACCTCAACCAATATGGAGAAATGGTCCTCTCCAAAGCCAGTATCTGGAATAAATAATCCACTTGCGGATCAACTCATTTCTGGAAATAGTAATCTCTACCTTCTTGCTATGACCGAATCTGGTTACAGCATACTTGAGATGAACGCATCAGGTATATGGTCTAACTATTACAGCAGTTCCACATTATACAACTACGTATCTGGAGCTGATATGAATGGGAATCTATACATCCTGTCTGGGGATTTGCAGACTAACGGAACTTATAATTACACTGTTACTGAAATATCAGGTGGAAAGATTAGTGCAACCACAAAATTACCATTCAATTCGCTTTCCGCTGGATCTATTACGGCGTTTTCCGGCTACCTGGCAGTTGCATATTATTCGGGGCAGGCCTCTAATGAAACAATTTACGTGAAAGTACTGAGCCCTGGTGGAATGAAAGTTGACGCAACGGTAACAAAATACGGAATGACAAATTTGACAGGTCCCGTGGCGATTGCTTCAAACCCTGATGCGAATATATTCATTGCTTTCACCTCGAATGTAAGCGGACAGTATACAATATCATTGACTAACACATCAGCGTTTAAAGATCCTGTTTTTAACCATATAACAACAATCCTGGTTTCCGCCTCGGGCGTCAACAATGATCCTTCTATCTATCTATCAAACACCGGTGGGCAGAATTACACAGTAATAATGGCATGGCATTCCACGACCCCATTCCAGAATATGGTATGGGCAATGAATACCACATACAGTTTCCAGCAGGTGCCAGTTCATTTACCGACTAGCAGTACATCTGTTCTCCTCTATATCATTATAGGTGTTGTGGTAGNNGCAGCGGTTGTAATAGGTGCGGTGTCTGCCCTCTATATATCAAGAAAAAAGAAGTCTGGTAAGGCACAATAAAATTATAATATAACCTCACTTTTTTTACAAAATTTTTTCCCTTGTATTTTTAATTGGATGGCAAATCACTTATCTTTATCAGGTTTGATGATTGATCGAGCCTAAGTGATGAAATTTGTTGCTCAATCAAATAGTGCACAGAATCTTGTATGCATATCGATCATGAATGGAAAGGATCCACTAATACAATAAAGGATTCAGACACATATATTTGGATCTCTTTAAACCCTCTAAACAAGTTTGATCTCTTCCATTCTTGTGAAACAGATCCAGGACCAGAATAAATTAATCTTCTAAGTCCTTTAATATACAGACATTTGAGTCAGCCAAGAGAAATGAAGACCCTGCGAAGATTGACTATGGGTTAAAAATAAAAGATTCATCAGGTAACTCATATAACGTTCAGCAAAGGTGATGCCAGTCGGCAGGTTTATGCCGATATTCTGCGTATCCTGGCATTGTGAACTTTCTATCGCTAAGGCAGGTCTTCGTATTTCCAATTCCTCTAGTTCTGAAAGATAGGCATCTCATTGTAGATTTGTGATATATTATCGAAGATGTGTAAGCCCTACCAGATCTCTTTCCCATATTGCCATGGTTTAAAATTTCTTAATGACTCGTTTCTTTGGAAAGTCCCTTCGGACGCTTCAATGTCTATACCTTTATTGTTAATCGTTGAGTATGATAATCTACTGACCAAGAATACATGAAGTTAGTCCATTGCATTGACTGAAGAGAGAAACATAAACCTGCCTGTTGATGTTAGGATCAAGGTCTCAACATTTACTCTCGTAATAAATTATAACTAGGAAAAGTATATCTTTGCTAAGTAGAAATGAGATTTTTCATCCATTGTAGCGTATATTTAGTGTGTACGAATTATCAAATATTCAAAAGGAAATTGCCTATTATTCTAGGCTATCGATAAACACAAATAATCTAAAAATGATAGATTTAGGGGTAAAAAATGAAACCCCTTTTCTTGATGTATTATTACTTCTTCCTACTCATCATAACAAGGACAACCGCTGCTACGATGACAGTTGCAATTATGACTGCAATAAGCCCATAGACGAGGTCATAGTTGATTTTAGTAACAACGGGAGCTTTTGAGAGCGTCACAGAAAGTGAAAGATCGTTTCCATGCACGGTAAAGTTACCAGACCTGGACGTGTAGCCTGCAGATGATACGGTATAACTATACTGGCCATTGGGTAGACCCGTGAGATTTACAGAGGCAGTTGTGGTCTTGATGGTCTGATTCATTGGGCCGGTTACATTTACGTACCAGGTGGCACCCGATGAGAGACCTTTCTCTGTAAGTGTGACAGTGTATGTAAGTAAAGGTATGTTAACATTGACTGAAACGCTTGCGCCTTTTACTGTAAATGAAAGAGAAGATGAATTTCCATAGTTGAAGTTGCTGCTTCCAAGTGTATAGGAATATGAACCGTTTGGTTCATAGAAAGAAATTGTTGAGGTTGTTGAGTTGAAGGATTTTCCATTACTCAGGTTAACAAACCACTCTGTTCCTGATGGAAGTCCTGTTTCTGTGAATGTAACCTTGTAAGTAAGTTCAGTAAACTTAATATTTACAGTTTGTGAAGTCGCATTAACTTTTACAGAAGAAGAGATAGGCGATGGTTCATATATCTTGTCCGGAGTTGCAATTGTGAATGAGTGTGTCCCATTTAATAAATAAGCGGAGTATGATGTCTTGTTTACGGGGCCTGAAGATGCCATTCCGGTTATGTTAACGTACCATACAGTTCCTGATGGAAGTCCTGTTTCTGTGAATGTTGTTTTAAATGTTTCGTTGAATAGAACATTAACAGTCATTGAAGAACCGTTGATGGTCAAGGTTCCTGAGGCATTTGTTACAGCCGTGAAACCAAGGGCAGTTGTGACCATGTAGGAATAAGATCCATTTGTTACAGTTATCAACTTGGAAGTGCTGGATGTATAATTAACGTTGTTTAAATCAACAGTCCAGTTAGTTCCGGAGGGTAGGCCGGTTTCTTTGAAGGTAAGTGTGTAGTTTTCAAGATACTGGACATTAACCAGTGCATACTGTGTCAGATTGATTGAACCGCTTTCAGGGATAACTGTGAAACCAGACACCTGAGATATGTTGTAGTAATACACACCATCTGGCAACTGGATAGTTATGGAAGAAGAAGTGCTGGTATATGTTTGCCCTGATACGTTGACTGACCAAGTTGTTCCTGATGCAAGTCCTGATTCGGAGAATACCAATGTATTAGTGAGCAATACCTTTGACAGATTGACACTTACATTTCCCAAAGCCTTGGGTGTTGTTAATGAAGCATGCCCGCTTACCTCTTCGCCGTTCTTTGTATAAACTGCATAATATTCATAAGTTGTATCGTTCTGAATTAACATATTGTCCAGTGTTATGTTTCTATTGCTTGCAGCAACAAGTCCGCCTATAGATATGTTGAGCGGTGGGTCTGACATACCGGTCGTAAATGTTATGTTATCTCCGGATACAAATGAGTTTGGATGGTGATCAGAACCACTTGCTATATCACCAGATTCATTGAAAGGCACACTTCCGTTGAAATTCCAGTATGCATTGCCAGTTGTAGCGTTGTTCCAGGAATCAGAATATGCAGCTGCTTTACCAGTATAGTAACTAATCTCTGGACTGCAGACAGGAGTCTGAGTCAGGAAGTAATTGTGATAAATAGTGTTCCCTCCACTTGACATATATAAGCCGATCTGAGCCACACCGCAATCGAAGCTTGAATCAAAAGCAAACATCTGACTAATACTAAATTTCTCAGAATAGAAACATAAATAATTTAATCCCTCGAAGTAGTTGCTGAAAACAGTTATGTTAGCATTCTGATTCAATGGATTGTATACGAACATTCCAATTCCTAAAACTTTAAATTCGTTTTCAGTTACCATTATATTGGTAGAATTCCACAAATACAACGAATAGCCTGAAAATGTTAAGAAAGAAGACCAGGTTTCGAAGGTTCCTTCAAAAATTGTAACGTTAGATGAGTTGTATACTTCCATTGGGAGAGAGTTGAATGTGAACAGATTTGCGCCATACACTTCGTTCAGGAAGTTAATGTCAAGAAGCCAATAGCCTGCGTAAGCATATAGCATATTGTAACCTATAATTTCAGTGCTTACGTTGGTGTTGGCCAATGATACACCGAAAAACACCGGAAATGTAAAATCGTTGAACTGACCGAATATTGGATTCAGTCCGCTGGAGTACGCGATTATAATATAAGGATTATCACTTGCT
>DAQB01000120.1 GCA_002502705.1 Thermoplasmatales archaeon UBA582
TGATTTTTGGCTTATTATTGTCCTCCGGATTGGGAAAGACAACTATATCCTCAAGTTCCTCTTTAGGGAGGAAATCAACCATGGACTGTGCAAGCATTGACTTGCCTGTCCCGGGGTCGCCAATAAGCAGTACATGCCTCTTCTGCATAGCTGCTTTTTTTACAACCTGAGCTGCCTCATCCTGTCCTATAACCTGATCAAAAAGTATCTTTGGTATCTGAACATCTTTCGTGCTCTTTATGTTTAATTTGGTTACCCACTCGTCAACATCTTCAGAGACTTCATCCACGGATACCATAGTCAAAATAAGAATTAATAGTTTCTTATAGTCTTTTTGGACATTTCTTAATATTCCAGTTCCTCATCATCCCCTCCAGACAATTAAGGTTTTAATTTTACCCTGATTCATGACAATAAGGAAACATCCTGTATGGGTAACATGGAAATAGCAACATTTTATATTTCATTAACATGGTGAATCGTGGCATTTACTCTAGGTTCCAGATTGAAACTCACACTTTTCGGGGCATCACATGGAGAACTTGTTGGTGCCATACTTGACGGTCTTCCATCCGGGATCTTAATCGATAAGGAAAACATGCAAAAATGGCTTGATTTAAGACGCCCAGCACAAAGTGATATCACAACTCAAAGAAAGGAACAGGACCTGCCTGAAATTGTATCTGGAATCGTCAATGGTCACACAGACGGCGGTCCTGTAACAGTAATCATACGAAATACTGATGCAATAAGTAATCATTATTCGGATATTAAGGACAATCCCAGGCCGGGACACGCTGATCTTACATCATTCCTAAAATACGGGGAATACAGAAACTATGCCGGTGGTGGTTTTTTTTCGGGAAGAATGACTGCCCCAATCGTTGCAACTGGATCCATCTGCACCGATATATTATCCAGAAATGGCATTCTTGTGAACGCCTGGATAAGCTCGATCGGTAATATCAGGACAGATAAGACTTCAGGCAGCATTTTTGAAGCATATGGATTTAAAACCAGAATGCCTGATAATGAAGCTGACAGCAAGGCTCATTCTTATATCCGGAATCTCCAGTCAGATGGAGATAGCGTTGGCGGAATCATAAGCGTAAGCGTTGACAAGATCCCGCCCGGGATAGGAGAGCCATTTTTTGACTCCATTGAATCCGTATTCTCACATGCAATCTTTTCTATTCCCGCAGTCAAAGGCATAGAATTTGGGGACGGTTTTGCAATGTCTACTATGAAAGGTAGTGAAGTGCAGGACAGAATTCAGTTCAGAAATAACACATTTATCACTACAAGCAACCATAATGGCGGTATACTTGGGGGGATAAGTAATGGCATGCCGATTACCTTAAGGGTTGCAGTAAAGCCCACCTCTTCAATAAGGAAAGAGGTAGAGACTGTCGATCTTCACACTCATGAACCCGTTACGCTGAAGATCAGGGGAAGACATGATCCCTGCATTGCAATCCGTGCGCTTCCCGTCGTACAGACTATGGTTTCTTATTGTCTGCTGGATATAATCATGTCTTCCGGAAATCCTGTCTTGATAAGCAGAATTTTCAACGGGAATTCTAAGGATGCAAGCTGAATACCAGAAAAGAGGATATAACGGTCACAGCTACAATACCAAAGATTGAATATTTTGCCCCCTTGAGAGAGCTGAAAACACTCGTTAAAAGTTTTTCAAACATATTTTCCTCCCCCATAGAAACAGTTACGTCAGTTGAGGCTTCACCCACAACGCACTCTTCACAATTGGAAATTGCCTTTTCGACGGATTCCTTTATCAGATCAGAAACAAATTCATTATCATCCCTTTCACCGAGAGGGTTCATGTCAAGGGTGCCCTGATTCACGTAATGATTGTCAGTGGTGAATATATCAAGATAGGAAACAAGTCCGTCAACCTTTTTTTCTGCAAGCCCCATTATCTCGTCTTTTATATTGTTTGAATCAGTAAGAACAACAGCCTNNTGCCCATTGGTCCAAGGCCGGGGCTCTTACCTTCGACTCTGGAATACCCTGCAATTATCCTGTTCTTAGGTTCATTCTTCGCAAATTCCCGTTCAAATGTTTTGGAATGCAGCGAACAATCGCTCAGTGCACTTGCACCATGTGAGAAATGGTTCTGAGCGTCAACCACAATAAAATCGTCTGCGCCAGACTGCTTCATGCGCTCAGTTATTTTGAGCCCTTCGGTGAGGCTAACGTCATCAAATTTCTCCCTCTCTGGAATAAGGGAACCAATCCCGAAATTCCCGATTCTTATCATCGAAACAGAAATCTTGCCGCTGTTCATCTTCTTTATTTTTGTGCAGACATCCGTATATGCAAGATTTTCAAGGCCACTCCTGACGCCTTCCGCTATGGTATCAACATCTGCATCCGAGGCACTGTTGTTACTGTTGGTAGTTGAGGTATGGAAAACCATTACATCCGTGGAAAGATCGGCCAGCCTTTCCTGGAGCTTTGATGGCAGATTGCTGGTTCCAATAGACCCGAATGGCCCCGGGTGAACATACGGGAATATCATAAGTACTTTTCTCGCATGATTCATATTTTCAATGCTGACAATCTTTACTGGAACAGTTCGCTTATTTCCGTAGAGTTTTGAAAAGAACATATTACCGGTTTCGGTATCTGATTTGGAATGTATATTCAGGAAGAAGTTAAGAATTGAGATCGGGCTCTGTCCAAATTCCTTAGTAAATCTCCTAATTGGAAAATATGNNTCAATAAGCAGGTTGGCAGACGGCATGAGAACGAGAGCAGGTATCAGCGTCGAAATCGTGTACAGCATCGAAGGCAGGATCAGATACTGTGGTCTTTCTGTATAATAAACAAAGAAGACCATCGATCGCATCAAAGCAGTCGATGTGGCTGCAATCACTGCGCTGAACACAAAAGGCATGTGTGGAAACAGTGCAGATAATATAAGGAAATAAACGCCTGCGATAAAGAAGTTCAGGANNTTGCTGCGATAAACATCTTGTCAAATATAATCACCAGCGCCAGCGGCAGGAGTATGATTAACAGTATGTAAAGCATTTTTCCGGTAACAATATAATCCAGAGAGAGAAATATCAGGAGTGGAATTACATAAGATACAAGTTTTGGCGATCTTCTCATGAATCGAGATAGATC
>DAQB01000121.1 GCA_002502705.1 Thermoplasmatales archaeon UBA582
CACATTCAGAGGCTTGATCCCTCTATCAAAGATAGGATGAAGATGTCATTGTTAAAGTTAACAAAGAATTTTTCTGACCTTGTGAGTCTGATAATTATAGAGGAGATTATTCAAAAGGGAAGAAGAAATTAGAGTGAAATCCGAAAAACAAATTTAGGGATTTAGTAAGAATAATTGTTAAAAATGATTTGAAATTTTATGTAAATTAACCTGTTATTAATTCTTAACGCAGTATAACCACGGTTATACGGCGTAGGGATAATGACCATCTTAGATTATTGAAATATCACGATGGTGTGTATATAAGGATCATAAAGTTGGGGCGTTTGGGAACCTCTTTAAACATTTCTTGAATATCTATAAAATTCTTGATAACCTAAGCAAGGAAATTTAACCTGAAAATCCCGAATTATCTTAATCTCTGTCTGGATGATAATAATACTTGCCCAGCATGGTGGGATAGTTTCGCTCACTCTAGCCTGTTATGGTGGTAAATATTTATAAATTGAAGCATTATATTTAGAAATGGACACGACGCGGATGTTATCAAGAATCAGAATTATTTGATGCTGAAAGCCATACATTCACCGGACATAATAGACAGAAGAACAAATATTGCCAATATAATTCTCTCAACAGGTGTCGCTCACATCATTACTGGCCCAAGACGATGCGGTAAGTCTGTATTTGCATGCCAGAGAGATTAAGGCTCTTTTAATGGCTTCCAGAGAACTACGGTGCAACAACCTGCAGATAATAACCTGGGATTATAGCAACGAGGAAACTTTTGAAGGAAAGAAAATCAAATTCATGCCAATTTGGAGATGGCTTCTCCAATAGGTCTAATTTAAATATTTTTTAGTAGAAATGCGTTTCTTATCTAAAGTAGTTTGATCCCATCTGAAATGACCAACCTATATGCTTCAACCGAATTTAAAAAAAAATTGTGTTAGGCTAAATATATGACCTACGAATGCAAAAACTGGTTAAAAGATAATGTAGGCCTTATGCACTCATTTTTATGTCTATATCAAATCCAATGTTCTTCGAGCACTAATATTTCATATAAAACGCATGTTTGCAAAATATGAGTTTAAATCCAGCGGAATTTCCTATAATATAACTGGATCAACTCATTCGGTATGAACTTGTAGAATCTAGAGTACCTTATCCTGAAGGCAAGCAAAGAGGTGCCCTGACCAATGACTTCCCCCAATGGATGAAATTTACTCCCATCTTTATGGTCATAACGGACCTCAACCTCCTTTATCCTTACGTCATCCTTGGACATATGGTACAGCATTGCAACATCAAAGAAAGTATTAGTTACACTAACCTTGCGCATTGCTTTTTTAAATGGAATGGTCCTGATTATTTTGTATCCACTTTGTGTGTCGCGAACATTCAAATCAAGCGAAAGTCGAAGAAGCCAGTTAAAACCTCTGCTAATCATGCGTCTCACAGGAGGAATTTCATTCATCGATGCAGTATATCTGGAAAAGATGATGCAATCGAATTCAGAAATTAAATTAAGATTCGATATTATGGTCGAAAACGGGATACTATTATCTGCATCCATCAGGATCACGAAGTCGGATTTAACCAAATTAAGTGATCTCTTGATGGAGCCACCCTTGCCAGACCTACCTGCTGCCCTGACTACCCTGATGTTATCATACCTTGAAAGGAATTTTTTTGCCAATGCCTCTGTGCCATCATTACCATCTATTGCAAGGATCACATCCCAGTTCAGTCTATTTACGGTTATGTAATCAACAATATCATCAAGAACTGGTTTTATTCTCTTTTCCTCATTATAAGCAGGTATTATTATAGAGAATTTTTTCTCTTCCTGCACTGCTGGGAGAGGCTCGTCCTCCACCTTCTTGACAGGAATCGTCAATCCTATCGTATCGGTTTCATTCTTAGTGGAAGGACTCAGCATGTTTTTCTCTGCTATAATTATATAATATTAGTATTTTCGCTCCTGAATTTTGCAACTTCAATCTAATTTTATGATATTTTCGTCGTATCCTCACGCATATGAAAAACCAAACAGGGTGATTCTGGTTTCAATTAGGAACATGTTAAATCCTAGGTATAAGATCAAGAGATTACATAGCGGCTAAATCCTTAAATGTTGTACCAATGCAGATACTGCATCTGAGAAGCACATAGCACCCTTTTTAATCATCTAATCATTTCTTCTTGTAAAGGAAAATAATAAAGCCGTTCCACCATATCATAATTTCCCTACTGGTCAGTAAAACACTTAATATAGTGAATGTAAGTAATGAGAAATTCTAAGAATATTTTGACGCGATCTGCGGTATCTTATGGTTGGTTGGAAAGTAATATATCATTAATCTGTATACAGATCTGTATGAAGACTATCATGATAGATGACGAGACCTACAAGAAACTGAAGAATATGAAAGGGGAGAAGAGTTTCAGTAAATTTTTAAGCATTTTGGCCGAGAATGCAAAGCACGGATCAAAAGACAGTATAAAGAGATTCTATGGAACATTAACAGAAAAGGAGGCAGAAATTTGGGAGAAAGCAATCATGGACTCAAGAAATAACATGAGAGAACGATTATGAGAGCGCTTATTGACACATCAGCGATTATCTCTCTCTTTAGAAACGATTATAAGATTATCTCTGAAATCGAAAAAGCAGACGAAATATTCACCAGCACCTTGTGTGCATATGAAGTGTATTTAGGAGAAGCATATTCGAGGTTGAAAGGAATTCGACCCAAAGTAAATGTGACAGAGTTTTTCGACGATATAGGGATAATAGATTTTACACTGGATGATGCAAGAAAATCATCTGAAATTAAAGCACTTCTCAGAACAAGGGGAGAAGAGGTCAATGTACTGGATATTCTTATAGCTTCATCGGCTTATCGTCTTGAACTTACGGTTGTTACCAAAGATCGTGATTTTCAGACAATTTCACATTGCATGGATCTTGATGTGATACTGTCATTATAAATGCTCCCTTACCTATGCTGACAGGTTCGATATGAATCCCTCGTAATTCCCGTGAAAGATCAATCAAGAGTCAAAATTAATATATTGTTAGAAATTGCACTTTTATAATCATGCCTTTAGACCCGAATATAGCTAAACTCCTTAAGATGTTGGAAAGTGCCCAGATGCCAGACATAACGAAAACTGACATAAAGGAGTTCAGAAAAATGGTGGAACAGTCTCCGCTTCCGAAAAAGCTGGAGAAGGTTAAAGAAGTGAATGACCTGGAATTTGAACATCATGGAATAACTATACCACTTAGACTCTATACTCCTGAAAATGCTGGAAAAGGAATGATCATATATTTCCATGGTGGTGGTTTTGTATTTGGCAGCAGGGATACTCATGACGGTGTTTGCAGGATAGCGGCAAACAGAGCCAGAACAAAAGTCCTGTCGGTTGATTATCGTTTAGCTCCAGAGAACAAATTTCCCGCTGCACTTGACGACGCGCTAGAATCTTTACTCTGGGCGCAGAAGAATGCAGTGATTCTGGGAGTGGACCCAGATAGGATCGCTGTCGCAGGAGATAGTGCAGGAGGCAACCTTTCTGCAGCTCTATGCGTTAAAGCTAAGGATCTGCACCTCAAACTTCCAAGGCTGCAGGTGTTAATCTATCCGTCTGCCGGGAGAACCAGAGCATCCCATTCTATGACAGAGTATTCAGAAAATCTTTTTCTAACGGAGTCAGATATGACTTATTTTGGCAAAGCCTATCTGAATGATCCGTCTGAATTGCTCAATCCATATTTCTCAATAATTATGCATCCTGATCTTACTGGATTACCTGAAGCAGTGGTCGTTACTGCCGAATACG
>DAQB01000029.1 GCA_002502705.1 Thermoplasmatales archaeon UBA582
ATTCTGATACCGTTTTTCGCCCTGATTTCAGTTTATGCAATCATCTTTGCTGGCCTTATTGCTGGTATTGTAAGCAGGGGTGTTGCGAGAGGGGTTCTTTCTACTATTATAGCAGGATTTGTCCTTGTTGCAGTAGTGATAACACTTGCAGTTCTGAATGGTGATATCTTTCTTTATAACACAATGCCATATTTCACACAGTTCGCTGTCATAGAAAAGGCTGATATGCAGCTGTATGTCCTAGTTCTTGATTCAACGCTTACCATAGTTGAGAAGACGATGTTCTACCTTGTCCTGATACCTGCTGTCGGCGGTCTTATCGGTGGTCTGATCAGGCCTGGATACTGATTGAAGACCCTAAAGGAAGCCAGCCTTCCCATTGTAAGAAAGTTCTGACAACGATATCTTGTCTGACTGCCCCTCCATGAACAAAGCAGGCAATGTGGCCGAATCCCTATAGAATTTTTCAACACCGAAGTCCTGCAGGTAGCCGTATCCGCCGTGAGACTGGATCGATTGTCTTGATGCCTTTATGGAGATCTCAACAGATCGTATCTTGATGGACAGTTTTTCCGTTTCAGAAAGCGAATCCCACTTAGCAATGTATGATGAAAGATCATCAATTTCACTTTTCATTATTGAGAGAGGATAAGCAACAGGTTCATAATCCATTAACAGGTGGCCAAACGTGCTTCTAACCTTTGAATATTCCATAGCTTTACCAATCGCCCCATTTGCGATGCCCAAAGCTATTGCTGAAACTGCATTCCCCATATTTCTTATTGTAGATTCTATCATTGAACGCCCATTTTCCTTTGAAATTACGATGCACGATGAATCAGAGAATTCTACTGATGAGATTCCAAGCCCCCTGAAACCGAGAACTGGATATTTCTCCTTTATTGCAAATCCCGATGTAAAGAGGAGAAGTGCATCTGGCAGGGAGTCTGCGGAAACCAGGAGAAGATCAAGCCCTGGGCCAAGAATGTAATTCTTGATTCCTGCAGAAGATTTTCCTGAGAAACTCAGAGTTCCAAGTGATTCCTTGCTCATTGTGGACGAGGAAAGCGAAAAACCTGCTGATTTCTTGCCTGCGGCAATTTCCTTGAGTATTTCCGCAGTTTCTCCTGCTTTAACCAGCAGCGGGAAAATAATTGAGTTCTGCACCGCTATGAATAGAGAAACGGACGGTGAATAAGATGCAAATGTTCTGAGAACCTGTAAATATGCATCGTCAGGCAAAAGTGAACCGCCGTACTCTTCTGGAAACTTCAGAGCGATAAACCCCTGAGAACCAAGTTTTTCAATCAAATCCTTATCCAGACCAGTTCTTTCTATCCTTAGAGCCTGACCTTCAATAAATTTCCTGCAGAATTCATCCACCGCTGAAACAAGCATTTCCGTCTGGTCTTCCGGCATTACTGAGCCACCTCCTTATTGAGAAACCTCGAAATAACAAGTTTTTCAATTTCACTTGTCCCTTCCCATATTTCAAGGATCTTTGCGTCCCTGAAGTATCTTTCAAGGTCACCCGTTATTCCTTTAAGACCTGTAATCTCAAGTGCTTTTTCAGCGCAGTAGACTGCAGTTTCTGATGCATATGCCTTGGCCATGCTCGTTATTTCTGGTTTAGGCTTGAACTGGAAAAGGTACGATGCAGCTTTGTATGTAAGCAGCTTTGCTGCTTCTATCCTTGTGGCCATTTCGGCTATCGTGAAGCTGACGTTCTCCAAATTTCTGTAACTATCAGGCATTGTCTTAAGTATTTCCATTGTGCGATCCAGACTGGNNAATCCTGCTTATGTTGAAAAACGTCATTATGTAGTAGAAGCCTTTTCCTTCCTCGCCTACAAGGTTTTCCTCAGGGACTTCGACATCATTCAGTATCAGCTCAGCAGTGTCAGTTGCCCTGACACCAAGCTTTCCTGTGAGCTTGTTTGAGGTAAACCCTTTTGAGTTTGAGTCAACCACGAGCACGCTAAGGCCGTGATGCCTCTTGTCATCGGGTTTCGACGTGCGAACCAGCATGACAAAGAAGTCAGCTATTGATCCGTTTGTAATGAACATCTTGGAACCGTTTATTACGTATTTGGAACCAACTTTCTTGGCTTCAGTCTTGATTCCAGCAACATCGCTTCCCCCACCAGGTTCAGTTACAGCGAGACCCATGATTGCCTTACCTGCATTCACCTTTGCAAGGTATTTCTCCTTAAGTGTGTCGCTGCCGAAGAGCATAATTGTCTCTGCACCAAAATATGGAACAGTAACAGAGATACCCAGACCGGGATCTACCCTGCATAGTTCCTCGATTGCAACAAGACTTTTCCAAGGGCTTGAAAAATCTACAATTCCCTGATCAAAGGCCTTCTTCTTCAAATCAAATGGAAACTTCTCTTCCTGATCGTACTTTCTGGCAAGTTCTTGAGTAAATTCACTTCGAGCGAAATCCTGCACCTTTTTTTTATGGTCTTCAATGTCCTGAGGCAAATCGAAATCCATTTCAATCACACCCTCTCAAATAATACGGAATATCCCTGACCACCGCCGACGCACAGCGTTGCCATTCNNCTTTCTCCTGCAGTGATCTTGAGAGTGTACCGGCAAGTCTTGCACCAGTTGCTCCCAGCGGATGCCCGATTGATATCGCCCCACCATGTATGTTTACCCTGTCGAGTGGTATCGAAAGCTCTTTCATTGCATTAAGCACAACCACTGCGAATGCCTCGTT
>DAQB01000030.1:0-158 GCA_002502705.1 Thermoplasmatales archaeon UBA582
CATGTAAGTGTTCAGAACATATTTCTCAATGAATTCAAGTGTTGCCTCTACCAGCTCGGAGGGATGCTCGTAGCCATCTATCCCAAACGGATTCCTGTATGGATTCGGATAGGGCACATGTGCAACACCCGGCATAGTCGGGAAGAAACCTCTTCTCT
>DAQB01000030.1:186-2729 GCA_002502705.1 Thermoplasmatales archaeon UBA582
CCAGTAAATGCTTTAGCTATCTTGAGGGATGCCTCGTTACTCTCGGTTCCACTGTTACTGAAGAACACCTTCTTGTCAAATTTACCGGGTGTAATTTCTGTCAGTGCCTTTGCAGCATTAACCTGTTCCTCGTAATAATAATCAGTTCCTGCGAAATGCCACAGTTTGTCAAGCTGTTCCTTCACTTTCTGGGTCACATAGGGATGAACATGTCCAATGTTTGTTACACTGATCCCCGATGCAAAATCCAGGAAAACGTTACCATCAACATCCTCAACAAAAAGACCCTTCCCTCTCTTCCCTACAACCGGGAGTGATTTCGTTGATTTCACAAGGTACTTTGTATCCATTGCAATAATTTTTTTTGCATTCTTGCCTGGCAATGATCCTTTAATGTTTATTCGATTCATTTCGGCGTTTTTCTTTCCTTTTTTCTGAGTGTCTAAGGTTATCATGCTTATTAATTCCAGAGGATAATATATATTTTTATCAATGTAAATCGTAGTTAATTTACGAATTTCGTAGCATAGAGTAGAAATCTTATTGAAAATTCCAGTAAAACAGAGGCCCTCTCGAAAGAGTGCTTGTTTAAAGACATGAATTCAGAAAGAACGCAGTACGCAGATATAACCGGGTAACTTTACATTACCTGCTTTAATTATCAGACCTGTCTGTATGCAGAGCTATAAATTGAAAGACAGAATACTTAAGGATTTTAGCAGATCAAGGGTTCTTTCGTTCCTCATGCTCATTCTTGTCTTTGGTCTTATTCTATATTTAACCAATTTTACCAGAGGACTTTATCTGGCTCCTCCATTTGCTGTATCATCATATCTCGCAGTTTATGAGAGAAACACCAAGTTTTCAAATTCAGTTTCTATAATTTCCTCCTATCTCTTTGTATTATTCGTGACCATGATTGTAAGGATATTTATTTCAGATATAGAGGCCGGCCTGATTGTAAGCACTCTTCTTGCAATGGCATTTATATCTTTTACCAGATTCGAACATCCACCCATGATCGCGCTTACTATTTTCTCCTTCATTGTACCAAATTTTCAGGCATTTGCCGAAAGCACATTTATTGCACTTGCCCTGATAATTTTAGGAAGACTGCTTGCCTTAAAGCTACTTGGACCTGCGATAAATAATTGAAAATGATTTTGAATGCTGCCGTCTAGTAGCAGAATTTATTCAGTTCAGAAACATATCACAATTCACTATGTTTAATCCTGAAGAACTTGATCTTTTTTCCTGGCTGAACAGTAATTCCGGGAAATGCAAATTTAATATGTCCAAGAACAACATGCCTGACAGCCTGTCCCGAAAAAGCGGAATCAATTTTTCATTCCAGGAATATGAGAAAAATCGGGATATTGCAAAAGGACTCTTTGTTGGAGAGTTGTCAAAAATCTACAGAGTAAATACGGATCTGATTGTGCCAACAATTTCAGGTTCCGAGGCAATATACGTATCAACGCTTCTTTTAAGGCAGCATTCTGATCGTATAACATTATTCACACCAGAATACGAGCCAATTCTGAAAGTTGCAAAATCTCTTTCATTTGTTTTGAAAGAGGTCCCTCTGGGAGATATTACAGAATCAGACGTTCGTGAATCCTTTTCAATATCATTGCCCAATAATCCTATCAGTATTTCAAGCGATATTATTTTAAAACATTTGAGGAACAATTCTGACAAATCAAGATTGAAATACATTGACGAGACCTTCCTCGAATTCAGTAAAAACAGGGGAAAAACAATTTTCTCAGAAAACAGGGGATTGATAGTCTCATCTACAATGACCAAATTCTATGGCCTGTCGGATATGAAGGTAGGCTGGATTTTTGCAGATAAAGAATACATTCCATGGTTAAAGAATACAATGGATCTGATAACGCCGTCTATTCCCCCATATTCCCTGTGGATATCTTACCAGGCTCTTTTGAATAAGGGCTTCTTTGACCGTGAGGTTCCTGAATTTGTGAAGGGGAATATCGAGATGGTAAACGAGTTCGTTGAACAGACCCCGGGACTAGAATGGACAAGGCCTGATGGCACGACCTTCGGCTTTGTTAGAACAGAAGCAGCGCAATCTGTAGATCTATGCAAAAGGATCCTGAAAGAGACTGGTGTATTGCTGGCTCCTGGAAAATACTTCGGTGATGACCATGGCTTCAGAATTGCCTACGTAATGGAAAGAGAAAACCTTCAAAACGCGCTGGATCTGCTTAAAAAATTTTTCAAAGGCGAAAATAATTAAATTAAAAAAATAAGTTGTTTTTCTAAAGGTTACAGGAACCAGAAGTGCAGGCTGGGTCGAAGGTCGAGTCCACCTTTAGAAGATTTTCTGGAGCAGACAATATTAGGTCCTGAGAGACCTTCTGCTTTTCTTCTGTTGTATTATTTTTTCGCTCCGTTCCGGAATATAGAACCTGCTGTGACTTGCAACCATCCCTGTAAACGGTAATTCCCTTGCAGTGAAGGTCACGGGCAAGCCTGTATGCCATGGCAATGTCCTCTCTCGTAGCGCTATTTGGAAG
>DAQB01000060.1 GCA_002502705.1 Thermoplasmatales archaeon UBA582
TACCTTTAGACCTTTATCCGGATCTGTTTCAAATTGTGGCGGGGACGTAACAGCAGCCAAATGAAATATGCCATCAAGTTTTTTGTTGATATCATTAAATTTCGTGCGGTTTGTTATTGATATCTTGAAATCTGGCCTCCCTACAATGTCAAGAGAATATGCTTCTCCGCCCATTTCTCTGATCTTGGAAATTATATTTCTTCCTATGAAGCCTTCACCTCCCGTTACCAGAAAAGTTTCATTCATTATTTCGGTATATCACTTTCTACTATTTTCTTTTCTAAGGTATTTACAGTAAATTCAGCTCTCTTTTCATCTTATCAATTGGAGGTCTGGGGACCTTTCCAGTAGGATCTGAGGAGCTTTCGATTTCGTTTAAAATAGAAATAAGTTCTTTCCTTAGTTCTGGATCTTTTGAGGCTTCTCTTGGCGTTTTGTTTCCCAGGGCAGGTATCTTATCGTCGATCCATTTCATGTAGTAACTATCAATAAGTTGCTGTTTGATTTTTACCATTGAGGGCAAATCATCAACCCTTGTTCCAGGGCTGTTTTTGGCTGCATTACGCAACATATCGGAAAAGCTTGCTTCACCNNTTTAAGGATCTCGACCCCCATATCATCGCCAAGGATGGATCTAAGAAGGCTTACACACTGTCTCCACCTGTTCTCAGTGAAGCATTCAACAGTTATTGAATCATCTTTCAGCCTGACCGTTCCATATACGCGCTTTCCAAGATCTGCTTCAGGAATACGCCCATTCACATTTTCAAGAGGTCCGTTCCAGATGAAAATATCTCCTGCTAAATCATCAAGTGTAAACCTTTGATCCTTGCTGAGTTTTTCTATTATGTTTGATTTATCATTTATCCTGTAGGTCGAAGAATTGAGAATTATAAGATCTCCCTCGGGACTAACAAGTTGGGGAAATAATTGCCTCATTGATCTTTCATACAGTGATGAAATAAGATGCAGGGAATGTTCTGAAACGAAATTCGACAGCTTACTTTTATTTCTCTCCTCGACTTTTATCNNCACTTTTATTTCTCTCCTCAACTTTTGTCTTAGAATGATACTCTTTCATTAAATCCATGGAAAGATCCTTTACAAATTCTATATCATGATAAGGAATTTTTAAGACACCACCTCCGATCCTGTTGAGCGTCTTGATCCTGTATAATCTAAATAGAAGGAGACTATGATTGGAAATCTGTTTTGTCGATAATGTATCTGTAATAAAATATCTCTCGCTACCTGGGAATATCTCTATTACATGATAACCAATATATGGTACAACTTTCTCGACTTCGACAGCGACAAAATTTGATCGAACCAGAAGATTCAGGATTTCCCTTTCATCTTCGTTGATTCTTGAGCCATTTAACTGAATATAGAGAGACAATATCGATCTATTCTTCTCTGGAATTATATAATCATGGATAGCCCATGTCAGAAACACATCGTTATCTGGCTGTATATCCCCGGAAACTTTACTACTAAATATTTTGTACGCATTCATTACATATTGTGAGAAATTATCTCCGTACTTGCATTTTTCCAGGTGTTCCCAAATTCTTTCCTCAAGATCCATCCACTTTTCCCTTTCAACCAGAAGGGGCTTGCAGCATTTCTTGAACTTTTTACCACTGTTACACGGACATTTTTCATTAACGCCAACGTTGTGGTAAATACTGTATATAATCTCTGAAGCTTCCATCTCTTTATTGACAGATTCATCTATCTCGTCAAGGTTTGATGGTTTAAAGAAATCAACAGGGTTGTGATAAGGCGGGACACCTGAGAAATCTGGAAGGAATTTTATGTCATCTGGAGTGATTCTATGGAGATCTACCCTCCCTTCCTGAAAAGCATTGTCAATAAATGGTCTGAGCTCATTTGCACCTACATCCAAGGATACCCATATACAGGATGAAACTATTGATTTATCCTGATTATTTTTAATTTCTTCCCTGAGGAAATCCACCAAAGAAGATCTTGAAATGATCTTTCTTGCAGCCATAATGCCATACGATTCAATAATGTCAGAGGAAAGAAATTCCATCAGGTCTCCATTGTCTATGACATTTCTTATCTTAGATATATCGAGAGGCAGGAGATCCGATAACACAGAGAGGGCAAATTCCCCTAAAACATTCCATGCAAAATCATATGAAACAGAAAAATATGGAAATATTTCATCCCAGAGATCTCTTCTTTTAACCCCCGCGAGTATACCAATAGAGATCAATGGTATGACCTTAAAGTTAAATGAGTCTGATACCCAGTAAGATCTTTCCTGTATATATCTAAGGAGGTAATCAGCTTTGTCTGGGCCACGGTTTACAAGTTCAAGAATGGCAGTATATGGAACATTCAAGCCTTGCATAACGGCAAAATCCACCAGTTCCTGATAAGACATTTTGTAAAATTTATCTTCTGATTCCATTTGTTTTAGTGGAGGTAACATGAATATGAAAATATTTCTGATATCTGTCAATTAAAAAACAAGGAATATTGGAAGGAGAAATATTCATTGAACTATTTGAGCACCGCTTCCATTGAGTATATCTCCAGTAAGAGACCACAGCATGACGAGGATGTTCTCTGAGACTGGCACAATTGGAAAGAAATTGGCGAATCCATGTATCATTCCCTTTGCCCTTATACCTGTTGCCTTTCCCCCCGCCTTCTGCAGCCTAGAAAGATAAGTTTCCCCTTCATCCCTGAGTGGATCGTATTCGGCAGTA
>DAQB01000086.1 GCA_002502705.1 Thermoplasmatales archaeon UBA582
TTGGGTTTTACCATTGTAACCTCATCTCTGATGAATTCAATATTCTCATTCAGCAGGAAGTTTAAAGGCATGACGGAATCCCCAAATCTCTTCAGCCTGAGGGATACCAGCGGACCGTCAGACCTGCAGAAATTGCGGAGGTTTGAGCCGACAACCGTTATTCTAGCTTCCTTTGAGTTAAGCTTGTATCTTAATTTGTTAGCAATCATGACACCAGCTGCCCCGTCACCGACTACAACTATACTTTTCATGACTACCATTTTAACAGCACCGCCTGCTTTTCAATGAGCAATTGATTGAAGCAAACATTCAAATTTGACTTTAAATGACATAACTCTGTCATATCCTCTATATCGTTTTATTTATAATAGAATTTTCGCAGTATTTTTCTTATGTTGCAAGACAGAAACGAGGTTTCAACGATCTGTGTCATTCACAACCATGTTATTTCTCTTCAGAGCAATCGCCATAAATATTTGATTGTCATTACATAGGAGATGGAAACTTCAATAAGGGTAATTTCCAAGGAAAAGGATTCGATAACGTTTGAAATGGTAAAATATGATAACACTATTTTAAGGCCAGTTGTGGAAGAGCTTTTAAAGGATGAACAGGTTGCTGAGGCAAAATATTTCATAAAACATCCAATAATTGATAACCCCCAGATTTATGTCAAAGTAAAGACCGGGAAACCTCAGGCAGCTGTTAAAAGATCCATTAACAAACTCAGAAAAACATACGAAAATATGGCAGCTGATCTTGTCAAGGAAAAGAAAAAGATTGAAGAAAAGAGATAAGAGTGCTTTTCTGCGTAGAATTTTCTAAAGAAGACACAAAAGCTGCAGAATTTGAATTCCGATCCATATCCCATTCGGATCCACAGTTTCAGGAACACTGGACGAACCCAAATGGCTCCGTATTTCATGGAGATGTTTCACTATACCGAAGCATGGCTTTTGTCAGAAAAATCGGGGCAGTATTATTTTCGTTTCATAAACTGGAAGAATTAAAAAATTGTAAGTTACCAGAAGGAAAATATTATGTAAGAAAGATTAAACTTGGTTCCCCTGATGAGGATTTTACTGAATCAATGATCGGTGAACACCTTCAATCAGAAGGAAGGATATCATTCAAAACTCCTGATTTCATTATTCTTGCATTTTACGCTGACATGTGGTACATATGCAAACAGGAATTTGTAAAGAACAGAAAAGATCTTGAATCCAGAAGGGCCCCGATGAGGCCTTTTTTTTCTCCTGTTACATTGCATCCAAAGTTTGCCAGGTTTATGGTAAATATTTCCGGTACAAAAAAAGGAGATACGATACTCGATCCATTTTGCGGCACTGGTGGCATTCTTTTAGAGGGGCTGATTCTTGGGCGGAACGTTATCGGGAATGATTCCTCACTCGTGATGGTTAAGGGAGCAAGACTGAATCTGAAGTATTATGGCTTCACCTCAGAGATACACTGCAGTGATATAAGAAATCTAAAGATTGAAAAAAAGATCGATGCAGTAGTCACCGACATGCCTTATGGCAGAAGTTCCCCTGTATTGGGTGACATAGAATCACTTTACAGAATATCTTTCATGAAATTCTCAGAATTTCTTAAACCCGGAGGTTACTGTGTAATCATTCTGGAAAATCTAAACTGGCTGGGCCTGAATGAGAGCCTCGACGTCATAAAGATAATATCGATGCAGGTGCACCGGTCACTGACGAGGAATTACATACTTCTCAGGAATCCTGTAACCTGAAAATACAGCCTGATCACTGTATTGCTATGTATTGGGAATAGAAAACATCACTATTTTATTGTATGAATCTTTATATAGAAGAACAAACTTACCAATTTAAATGACACAGCATCCAAAGCAACCTTTGATAGATCCTGTAAGAAATGAGATTGGACAGTCAAGGTCAAGGAAAGCTGCGTTGTTAAAAGAACAGGTTGACCATCTGAAATCTGAATATAACTCCCTTAAACACAAATCCAATAAGGATAAGGAGGCATTAATGCATCAGATTGCAGATCTCGAAAATCTCCTGAAGGCTAAGGAAAGGGAATTTAATCTAAGAACGAAAAATGCTGAAAAGGATCTGATACGGGACCTCCTTCCACTGATAGATTCTCTCGAAGCAGGTAAAAAGGCCAATGATAAGGACTCAAATCTTACCGCTTTCAGGGATATGATATTAAATATACTAAAAAAGCATGGTCTCAATAAGATTGAAACGATCGGAAAGAGATTTGATCCATTCAAGCACGAGGTTGTGGGAGTGACTGACAAGGGCGATGAAGGTATTGTTCAGGAAGAGATTCAGGATGGTTACATGGTAAATGAAGATGTTATCAGAACAGCTAAAGTGATAGTTTCAAAAGGTGAGTAAAATGAGCAAAATAATAGGTATAGATTTGGGCACGAGTAATTCGGCAGCAGCAGTGGTTATCTCAGGGAAACCAACAGTTATCCCCAGTTCAGAGGGTGTATCTGTCGGTGGCAAGGCATTTCCAAGTTATGTCGCTTTCACTAAATCAGGGGAGCTGATTGTAGGTGAACCGGCGAGAAGACAGGCATTGCTTAATCCGGAAGGAACAGTATATGCAGCTAAAAGGAAGATGGGTACAGACTACAAATACAAGATATTTGGGAAAGAATACACCCCCCAGCAAATTTCCGCTTTCATTCTGCAGAAGATCAAGAGGGATGCTGAGCAGTATCTTGGTGAAACGGTTAAGGAAGCGGTTATAACAGTACCTGCTTACTTCGATGACAACCAGAGGCAGGCTACCAAGGATGCAGGACTTATTGCCGGGCTGGAGGT
>DAQB01000126.1 GCA_002502705.1 Thermoplasmatales archaeon UBA582
CCGTGACAGGGATTGCGCCACTTACCTCCTGGATCAGCTTTTCCGGAGGCAGGATTACGAGACATTCCTACAGAAGATCGACGAGATAGGAGATCTCGGCGATAAACACCTGAAAAATCTTGTTGCCGCTTCCTATTTATATGAAGCTGAACAGGAAAAAGCTGTTACGTATATAGAAGGAGATCCATCCGTCTTATCCGATCCAGACCTGCTTGACGCAGCCTTCTTTACCATCAGGGACGACAATTTTGTTGAAAGGATATTGAACGCCGCAAGATCCAACAGCATGAGGATCGCTCTCCTCCCCCTGTACAAGATACTGGGAAAACAGATCCAGTTGAATGACGAGATCTGGGATGATATGAACAAAACAAGATCTGAATCCGTTGTATGGTCCGCCGCAACTGCTGCGATAAACTTCAAATCTGGAACGAAACCTGAGATGATTCAGGGTCTTCTCTCCCGGCAGTACTTTGCGAACATAAACAACCTAATCGATGCTGTTCTATTGATCTACAGCGGCAGGTTCACTGAGGAGATGACCGATTCAAAGAAATTCATGTACCCTCTATCACGCGCGCTTATTGATATTGGTGACCTGAAGAACGCAGAAATGAAACTTGAACAGTCTAGGGATGCGAAGAAAACGGATCCTTTCTACCACTTCCTTGCATCGAAAATACAGCTTGCAGAGGGCGACGTGGCACCTGCCAATAAGAGTATTTTCCGCGCACTTGGAAGGCTTACAAACAAGGAGTTCCTGATCCAGGCGATCGATGTTGCAATCAGGCTTGAGGATTCAGACACAATCTTGTCGATGATAGACAAGATCATCAGGATCAATGAATCCGACACATCCGACTTTTCCGATCTTTACAGATATCTTTCCAGACCTGAGATGCATGAATTTGCTGAAAAGATCATAGCCAGGATGGATGCTGCCGAATCAAAGAATATATGGATCGAACGTCTCCGTAGGGATCGCCTGATAATGGCTAATGACCTAGCGGAGGCTGAGAAGGTATCCAGAAAAATTGTAGTCAGCAGGTCAAAGACGCTTGAGGACATCAAGAAACACGCAAACCTTCTTCAGTCAGCTATGAAGGAATCAGAGAGGATAGAATTCCTGAAGAGCGAGGAGAAGAACGCAAGCGATCCTGAAATCGATGCGTGGCTTGGCGATTACTATTTTGTCAGAAAAGAATTCGACAAGGCACTTGAATCCTACAGGAAAGCGGAATCCAAGGGTATGAAAGAAACTGAGATAAAGAATCTTCCAGAAACTCTCATAGAACTTGGCGAATTCGAGGATGCAGAAAACCTCCTCAAAAAAGAGCCTGAAAACGTTATACCTTTGATCAAGCTATATCACAGGACGGGAAGGATACAGGATATAGTAGAGCTCCTGAATAACGTCACAGTAAAGAACAAGGAGGAGGAGTCTGCGCTCCTGTATATTTCAAGGATACTATGGGTCAACCGCCAGATCAGGGATACGCTGGTGCAGATGTTCCATGACTCCGGAAGCCTGTTCCTGGGCAAAATAATTTCACAGAGAATGATGGAATCGAGGGACTTCATAGGGGCGGAGAGGGTGATGCGGGAGATTCTCAAGAGATACCCTGACGACCTTGAGAATGTGAGGGGGCTGTCCGATCTCCTTGTTGAGACCAGTCATCCGACGGATGCAGTCTTGATCCTAACGAAGACGTTCAAGAAGCTTGATGACAAGGGGGCAAACCAGGAGATAGCCGACAGGATATGCAGGATCTATTATGAAACCGGTGAGTACAGATCCATAATAGATTTCTACAGGAAGAATCCTGGAATTGCAGACAGCACGAACATTCAGTGGATAATCAGGAGTTTTATCGAGGGCGGGGATTTCGACACCGCTGACAGGATTGCCGGTCAATACCACGGGTCACTGCTGAAGGAAGACAGCTTCAGGGAGATAATAGACGAGATCAACCTGAAGAAGGAGTTCCTTGACGTTCTTGAATACACCGCGAGGATACTCAAGGCAGAATACAAGGCAGGCCGCATACTCACATCAGAGGAGATGGTATATACTGCAGGCGTGCCTGTGGACATGGTCGAGAGAGTCATCCAGCTTCTCGCAAACGATTCATATTTTCGAGAAACTGATGTTCACCTGTATGAGATAGTTTCAAGAGACGTAATCCAGAGAGCAGTGCGCAAAAGTACCGTTGAAACAATCAGGGACATGAAGATATTTGTTATCTACAACAACATGCCAAAAAGGGATGTGATGCTTTCAAAGAACATATACACTTATATCAAGAAGTGCGTCAATTCAAAGAGGGAACCGATGCTTAATGATCCCACTGCAAATGCCCTCTTGCGGAATGCCATCAAGCTTGGCCTGAAACCTGAACCGCTCGATGTCGCATATAACCTGAATCTCGGAATATCCGATGCGATGGATATAATATCCCTGATGGAATACGTGGCAAAGCTAAATTCATAGTGATATTGTGCAATACATTAACAGCTTTGACAACGCAGAACTTAAAGACATATTCGCAGCAGTGTTAGTCCTGACTGCAGCATTCGCCATAATTTACATAAGGTATTTCTCGGGAGTGGGTTTCAGTTATTATCTTCTTTTCGGGCTTGCGCTTCTGACCGTACTGACAGCTTTCCTGATGCATGAACTTGCACACAGGTTCATGGCTTACCGCCTTGGCGGTTTCGGGAGGTTCAAGATATGGCCACTGGGGGCACTAGTCGCATTGGTAACATCAATACTTGGATTCCTATTTGCAGCACCAGGCGCAGTGTATGTATCAGGAATCTACAACAGGGCGGACGGCGGTAAGGTCTCCCTTGCTGGTCCAGCAACAAACATGCTTCTTGCCGTCATCTTCTACGGTTTGTTCATAGTTCTGGAACCAATCACAAGAATATCCTTCCTGTTCGGTTTCGTCGGCGCGCTCAACTCCTGGTACGCACTGTTCAATCTTATACCATTCGGCCCCCTT
>DAQB01000006.1 GCA_002502705.1 Thermoplasmatales archaeon UBA582
ATTTAAATATATCAAATATTATCACTCTTCATGGTAGAAGCTACTGGAAACAGTAATTTTGAGCTTGAAAAGAATGCAGTAACGTTGCGAGGCCTTGTATTTCAGGGAATGGGACAGTTATCGCCAATTGGTATTTTTGGTGGATCCATTCTTGGAGCGGCTTCATTTGCACTTGGAGCCACACCTCTGGCATTCATCTTTGGATTTATAGTGGCGATACTATCTGCGAACTCCATTTTCCAGTATTCAAAACATGTCGCAAGCGCAAGGGGTTATTATGGTTACGTCGGAAACGGTCTGGGAAAATTTACAGGCGGTTATGTATCTTATCTCTACGTGTTCTACCAGATAGCCAACCTCTCGTTCATTTTCGGATATTATGTCCTCACATTCTCACCAACCTTCAGCTATGTATTTGGCGGGAACATTTCAAATAATTACGGCCTCATATATATCGTTCTCATTTCAATTCCTGCTTTCTACATCATTTACAGGGGAATCAAGCCTTCCTACAAATCTCAGATTATTTCAAACGCCATTCAGATACTGTTTGTTGTCGTGATGTCACTTGTGATAATAGTCACAGCAACAGATAACTCACTGGTCGTCTTTACGCCATCAGCTACAGGTGCTGGGTGGAGCGGAGTATTTCTTGGTTTCATAACTGGAAGTTATCTTGCATTCGCCGGTTATGGTTCTATCGTTCCACTTGGAGAGGAGGCAAAGGCACCGAGGAAGACCATCGGGCTTTCAGTCGTGATTCTGGTGCTGATAATGGCTGCAATCTACATGCTCGGTTCTTATGCCATGATTGTAGGATGGGGCATAGCCGCAATGGGTTCATTCAGTTCCTCAATATACCCGGGATTCGTCGTAGTTGGAGCACACGCCGGGGCAGTCAGCAATTACATATTCTTCATCTTAAACTTCTTCGTGGTCTATCCGGTCTTCGTTACAATGGCGACTGCGGTTTCGAGGAATATTTATTCGATGGCAAAGGACGGTCTCTTCCCAAAAGTTTTCTCCAAGACGCATCCTAAATTCAGGAGCCCCCACTACGCACTTCTGCTTACACTGGTATCGTTCATATTCGTGAGTCTCGTTGCTTCGGTTGTATTTGTATTCACACAGGGCGGTTTCTCCAATGGTTATTTCATTTACTTCTTGTTCTTCGCTACAGCCAGCACTATTTCAACACTGGTCATTCATACTATACTTAACATTGCACTGATCAGGAGATCGAGCGCGGAGGCGAGAAAGACACTAAAATTCATCTCGACCAGGTATATCTTCCCGGTCATTTCAACAATATTTGTGATAATTGCAATTTACTATGCAGTCTCAACACTTACCATGCCGCTTTTACTCAGTCCCGTCCTGGTTCTGGTATACAGTATACTTGTGGTTGTCCTTGTATACGCCTACAGGAGAAATATATCAATTCCGGGTTTCAAAGAACCAGGAAGCGAACTTCAGGATTGAATACTTCCTGAATTAATTTATAATTTTCACAATATTTTAATATACCTTTTTGCCTGCTTTCAGAAGAACTTTTATCTCAATATCTTTGTGTGATAATTTAAATTATAGTCATTTGCAGAGCTAAATATTTTAAATAAGGGACATACCAGTCTTCTATGGTTTATGTTTAGACAGGCAATCCAATTCACTGCATGAAGTCATTCCGATTCTATTTGTCGAGGTCATTGAAGAATTTTGAAAGGCGATCCATGCCCTCATCAATGTCCTCGAGCGATCCTGAATAGGAGAATCTCAAATGACCCTCGCCCCTCTTTCCGAAGGCTGATCCTGGAAGAAGCGCCACGTTGGCTTTATTCAGTATCTCCCGGCTTAATTTATCTGATGTCATCTTCACACTGAATTGCGGAAAGATATAGAAAGCGCCCTCCACTTTATTCACTGAAAGCTGGTCTATCTCTTTAAGGCGGTTAACAGCAAGGTCCCTTCTCTGCCTGAACTTTTCCCTGAAATCCATTACCTCTCTGTCACATTTTGTAAGGGCGACAACAGATGCATGCTGTATGAAGGCAGGAAAGCAGGTAACTGCGTGCTCCATGAACTTCCCAATCCTCTTGACAATATTTTCTTCTGCAATGATATAGCCACCCCTCCAGCCGGTCATCGAGTAGCTCTTTGAAAGTGTAAAGATGCTTATTACGAGATCAGGCTCACTTTCGAGAGACCCAATCGAGAAATGGCTTTTCTCATAAACCAAATCCTCATAAGCTTCATCGCTTACAATTTTTATGTTTCTCTCTCTGCATATTGAATAGAGTTCCTTCAACTCCTTTTCACCGTATACTACGCCAGTCGGGTTTGATGGGGTATTAATGAATATCGCACGTGTCCTACTGTTGATTTTCTTCCTGATATCGTCAAAATTAAAGGAATAATCCGTATTAAGGTCATATGTTACCGGAACCAGCCCAGCCATCAGTGAAGGTTCAGAATAAAAATAACCCGGATCTGGAACCAGGACTTCTGATTTGGGAGATAAATTCAATGCCATTCCAACGGCATAGATCGCCATCTTGCCAGACATGAAAATTGTGTTATCTGCAGAGCATTTTATCCCATTCTTCCTGGCCACCTTCCTCGAGGCGGCTTCTCTGAACTCTTGAATCCCAAACGAGGAGACGTAATGCGTCATTCCAGATCGCATGCCTTCAACCGCTGCATCGATTATTGCCTTTGGGGTATCAAAAACCGGTTCTCCTATGTAAAAAGAAATTACATTATTTCCCTCCGATCGCTTTTTAAAAACAAGATCGAGCACCTCAAGTGATGCAGAACCCTGCAGTTCATCAAGACCCATCCTGTAGCATTCCTCAAGAATATTTAATCATTTAGCGGGCGCGAATTCATCAGATGTGATATATTAAAAAAATATTCTGCCTTCACAAACAGAATCATTTTCAATGTGCATCATTATAGTCTGGCTTCCTCTTTTCAAGAAATGCCCTCAAGCCTTCTTTACCGTCGCTGCTGTTTAGTATCAGTTTATAGAATTCGGATTCTGCTTCGAGGTGCACGGACATATCTTTCAACGTTGAATTAATAGATCGTTTTGCAAGCACCAGTGAGAGAAAATTCTTCTCGTTAATCTTTTCTGCAATTTTAAGTGTTTCTGTAAGGACAGAGGAATCATCGTAAACACCGTTTATGATACCGGCCACGAGGGCTTCACTGGAGTCGATTATCTTTCCAGTATAGATCATCTCTTTTGCCTTCCTTATTCCTGCTGCAAATGGAAGCCTCTGGGTACCGGGGCCGCCCGGGATAATCCCGACATTCAATTCCGTCTGACCGAACTTTGCAGTTTTACCGGCATATACAAGATCGAGACAGAGAAGTAGCTCTAGGCCTCCGCCGACCGCAAAACCATTTACTACACCAATAGTTATTTTCGGATAGTTCTGAACATAGATCAAGAACTCCCTGACAAAAGTTGTGTATTCATCAACAAGGTCACCCTCAAGAGACAGAAGGTTCTTTATGTCCGCTCCTGCGCTGAAATTCTTTCCAGCACCCTTTAATATTACAGTTTTGAGGCTGCTTTCTTCGTTTTCCCTCAGAATCTGCCAGATTGAATTTCTTATTCCCCGCGTCATTACATTATTGCGTTCAGGGTTGTTTATTGTAAGGATCAGGGTCTTACCAGACTCCTCAGCAATCACTTCTTTTTGATCTGAATCCATTTTATCCGTTAAGGATATGACATAGATATAACTATTTTAGTCAACCCGGTCAGAAGGAAATCTATGAAGGTGAGTCAAAACCCCTCAAGTTAAGGTCTGGCTCTTCGCCGGCGGTATATTGTGGTTCATGCGGAAGAAGTTATCTGGATCGTATTTTGCCTTGATTTCAGCCAGCCTCGGAAGGTTACCGCCGTATGCAGACTTTACTTCCGCACTCATGTTATCAAACGTCTGGAAATTTATGTAACCGGTATCCTCCAAATCCGGATAGATTATCTTTATCTTTTTCTTTAGCGATCTTCCCCATTCTATCTGCTTATCATTTTCTGATGGATCCGGCCATCCACAGTCAATGACGATCATAAAATTATTGTCTCTGGCTGAATATGAAGTATCTTCGGGCCTAATTGATTTTATCGCGCCACCGGTGTGCCATATTCCGGTAACCGCTGAGTAACTGAAATTGACCTTCTCATATTCTTTTTTCATCAGTGCCACCAAATCTTTTGTGATATCCGGAACCATTATGCCGGTGGAATAATAGTTCCATCCATTCGGGAGATCACCGTCGCTGTAAGACTGTATCCAGATGTAACTGGTAATCCTGCTATTATCGTATAACGGATCAGAAAGTTTCCTCAGCGGTTCAACTATCCTCATTCCTATCTCCGGATCTCCTGAGTACACGGATCGCATTACGACGCAGCGTCTTCCTCTTAGTTCAACCGGTACATTTTCAGCTGCAGGGAACTTCGCCAGCTGGAATTCTGCAGAGAGCTCAGGCGGAGCTTCATTAAACATAAATTTCCTTCCAAGATCGAATACCCTCTCCGCATCTTTCAGGTCATAGACTGTATACTGGAACACTAGGTTCGGACCGACCCTGTGCAATTTGTAATCAAAACGGGTAACGATTCCAAAGTTACCTCCAGCACCCCTTATGGCCCAGAAGAGGTCAGGGTAATTCTTTTCGTCAACATAAACGAGGGTCCCATCGGCAAGTACCATCTGTACGCCTATCAGGTTATCGATTGTCAGACCGTATTTTCTTCTCAGATGACCATACCCGCCTCCAAGTGTCAATCCAGCTATTCCTGTTTTTGAAACCACACCAAATGGTGTTGCCAGCCCATATATCTGTGTCTCTCTGTCTACATCACCGAGAAGGGCTCCGCCCTGTGCCATAGCGATCCTGTTCTTTTCGTCGACAAAAACGCCATTCATCTTTGAAAGATCTATTGTCAGCCCATCATCCATCACCGATGACCCGGTAATATTATGCCCTCCTGATTTTATTGTCGTCAGGAGATTGTATTTCCTTGCAAACTTAACTGCAAGAATGACATCATAAGTGCCTCTGCACTGTATAACAGCTGAAGGCTTCTTCGCGAACATGCCATTCCATATCTCCCTCGCGCTGTCGTAACCAATATCACCTCTGAGATACAATTTTCCGTAAATGTTTCTTCCCAGTTCNNTCGAATTGAGCGACTTAAATATTACCGTCTCTGTTTCAGTATCTTGCATCACAGGGGCAACGCTAATAGAAAATAAAACAATTTGCAATAATTATCTGTGATTTTTTAATGTATTAATCTGCGTCATATAGCCGAAATCCATTAATATTATGGAGAAAGTAAAATTTGGCGTAGTGTCCAGAATTATGT
>DAQB01000002.1:0-979 GCA_002502705.1 Thermoplasmatales archaeon UBA582
ACACAAGCATATTCCGAAGAATCAGAAAGATTGTGCCTGCAATTCCCGATTCTCATGGAAAGCCTGTGGACTGCGCCGCTATCATGCTGTAAGAAAGATGTGCATGAAATATATTTTAAGCACTGTCAGGTTTGTAGTGAAATGTTCAGCACTCAGATTATCAGGGGGGATTGAAAATGGGATCCGCCAAGAGAAGGAGAATGGCACGGAAGAAGATGGGGGGCTCACACGCAAGCAAAAATGTACCCATGGAAAATATTGATAGAAGGGTAAGGGAAAAGAGCACATGGATTATGCACAAGTTTATGGACAGGGAAAAATTCGAAACAGCTGGGGATGCCAATGAATTCATTGAAAAAATATACAACTCTGAGAAGCTTAACAGTTACGTGCCTGAAAGTCCGAAGGACAGGGCACAGATGATGGCATATGATGCCTGCCAGAAAACTGGGAATGCCAGGAAGGAAATGGCCCTGAAGGCTATTGACATCTCTGAGAATTGCGCCGATGCCTACGTGATCTTAGCGGAACTGGAGAAGAATCCACAAACTAAGATAGATCTTTACCGCAAAGCCTCTGCTGCGGCAAGAAAAACCCTTGGCGAGAAAGCCTTCACCGAATATAGAGGAGATTTTTGGAAGATCCTAGGGACAAGGCCATATATGCGTGCTCAGGAAGGCCTTGCTCTCTCTATGGAATTCTGGCAGAATGGATGAGGCGAAGAACATCTATGAAGAACTGCTGGAACTGAATCCAGATGACAACCAGGGCGTGAGATATTCGTTACTGCTCATATATATGATTGAGGGCAGTGCGAATAAGGCTGAGGAATTGCTGAACACCTATGATGAGGATGGTGCGGACTGGGACTATAATCGATCACTGCTGTTATTCAGGAAATCAGGTGTCACAATTGAATCAAAGACCGCCTTGAGGAAGACGTTTTCTTCAAATATATATGTTCCCGCCATGCCGGCTG
>DAQB01000002.1:993-3904 GCA_002502705.1 Thermoplasmatales archaeon UBA582
TGTGGCTGGACAATGAGGAAGCTATTAAATGGATGATTGAGGAATTTGAACAGTATTTAACTCATAGGGGAAAGGTCGGCTGATGTTGATTCTATCGGTGTACAATGTGATGGGTAGCTGGTGCTGAGGTGGGTAGATTGAAGAATGGGAAAGGAAGCAAAAAGTCCGGATCAATCACGAAGAATAAGTTAAGTTATGAGGAGAAGGAAGATCCTGAAACGCTGTCCAGCAGAATGCTGAAACTTGCTGAAGAAAACACTGAAAAGAGCAGAATGGACGCGGAGTNNAGGCCACAGCCGCCCTCGCCCTGGATCTGGTCAGCAATGAGGACAATCCTGCTTACATCCTGGGCTGCTTCATTCTATCTGGTGTCGGGGGCGATGAACCAGCAAGGAAGCTTGTTGAACTGCTTGATAACGAGAAATACAACAGCGAAATATCGCAGCTCATCTCACCCAACATTGGGAAGGATGCTGTTCCATATCTCCTTACCAGGATTGACCAGATAACCCAGATGTCCTTTGAACAGAGGAAGCCACTGGAGCATACCATAGACTCCATCCTTCTTTGCATAGGCAGCATCAGGAGCGGTGCCTCTGTTTCATACCTGACCGGCTTGCTTGATGATTATATTTCAAATATGCCTGACGGACCATTTGATCCCTCCGTCTACGGATGGAAATACAGCTTTTTCGATCTACTTCACATTCTTGAAGCGCTTGTTAGGCAGCAGAACATGAAAGCAATCAAATCCATAGAGAAAGCAAGAGATAGCTTTCCAATTGAATATGTGGACCACAAGATGTGCCAGATAGCTCTGGGACGCATAAAGCTGAAGAAACCGGAAGGCTTTATTCCGCTTGAGGCCATTGAAATGGCTGTTCCAATGGACCGGCTTTTTCAAGCTCTGGAAGGGAGAAAATCAAGCAAGAAGGATGGATTCAAGGAGGCCTATGGTGAGTTTTTCAATCCAGAACTTTATCCCTATCACTCGCAACTGGAAAACATGTATTCTGAGCAAGAGGAAGACGATGAATATATGGATAACGATGATGATATGGAAGATGATGAATTTTGATTTGTCAGAATACGGCATATTTTTCATGACCTCATTTCAAATGAGAATGATCTGTTAAGCAATTGTTTGCGGAAACGTCATAAGTAGTATATTGGGTTTTCAATCAGCTCATGTAATACTTAACAACATTGAGATCAAGAATGCCACTGAGCTCGCGATATGAATGAATTGCGTTTCAGAAATCAGGGGAACTATTTCCTGTCAAAGCTGCGAAGTGGCATTGATAGCTGGAATCGTTGGCAGAACTGTCAGAGACATTATGGTCAATACGTAGAGGGAATGGGTGAAACCTGATATAACAAAGACCATAAGTAGAGTTATCAATACAGTGTATCTCCCGGCCAGCAGGTAATATTCACGGTTTATCCAGTATGGAAATGATGTAGTTAACAGATCAACCGAATTCATGAAATTGGACATTGATCTGTTGTTCATAGGCGCAGTTAAGAGGAGTGCCACATCTCCTGCCAAAAATAATACAGCAATGGGCATATTGAGATTGCCAATAAAGACTGTGGATACGAGTATAATGAATATGGAATACAAGTATGGGAGCAGACTGTTTGAATTGCGGTTCAGCATACGCGGCGTAAAGATGTTTCCCAGGGCACTTGATGCCGCCATCGATGCCACCAATATCCCCACCATGGTATAGCTACCAGTTATCTTAAAAATGTATACTGGGAGTATTATGGAAAGGGCAAGCCCGTAGAAGGATGAAAAGTAAAAATAGCTTTTGTATTGCCATTTTATCAGTTTATTCGCTCTGATGGAATCCAGGAATTTTATTTTTGGATGTTCCCTTTCGGTTACATTGAGCAAAAGTCCACTGGCTCCGGAATATACCAGTAACGCGGCAGTTGCGTNNACCGAACACAGCAACATACCGCATTGTACCCGTGAATGGGGTAATTTCCAGCGCAACGCCTCCAATTATTGGCGATACCAGTGAAGAGATATATGCCACAGTCGAATTGAAGGATAGAAAAGCCAGTCTATCCTTACCTCTGCTTACTTCCATGGATATGATGGCATTTCCGGCCCAGAACAGTCCACTTGAAATCCCATAGATCAGTCCAAAGAAGAACTGATTCATGAAGATACCCCCAATAAGAACCGAGCCTATGAGTGAAACAGCCCTTAGTGGTGAACTTAGCGAATATATGAATTTAGTCTGTATGTAGTTGGCCATAATACCTGACAGGATGAAGGAAAGGAGTTGTGAAATCTGATAGGCTAGCTGGTATTCAATGACAGTAGCTAAATTTCCGGCACTGAAAAAGAGAATGTTGAGGAAGCTCCCTGCAAGACCGTTGGCAAAATTGAATGAATTGTAGGATACGATGTATTTGGTTATGTCTCTATCTTGAATTATTTCCTTGTACATAGCAGAATCATTCTTGCGCTGTGTTTTGTAACTAAAAACCTCACTTCCAGATCCACTGGGCTGATAGCCTTTTTCTTCATTGCATACATATGAATTATCCTAATGATGATTTAAAGGGATATTCATGCTTGACTCTCCCCTAATCACTCATCCAATAGAATTTTCTATCATAGTGCACTAAAATCGGAATATTTATTTTATTATTTACTACTGTACAGGGTATAAGGTTATTTTTATAAACGAGACTTAGGATACACTCTCAGACCCGGAGGAACAAAAAATGAAGAATGTTCATAAGGCATTAATTGCCGTCGTGATTACAGCCATTATGGTTATGTTGAGTGTTTCTGTTGTTACCACTGCTGCTGGATCGAATGCATCGTTATTGAATGCTCGATCTTCTGTTCTCACTTCCGCTACAAATACAACTAGTCAGACGAGCAGTG
>DAQB01000144.1:0-1319 GCA_002502705.1 Thermoplasmatales archaeon UBA582
GTGCTTTAGTCGCATATAGGCCCGAAAAAGCCGCTGCTATTATTACTAGGGCTACAATGACTGCATAAAATTTCGCCATCGGATTACTTTTTTTGGCGGAACTATCGCAGAAGAGCCACTACTACCGGAGGATTTATCATTATCCATAGTAATTTACCGTTACCCATATTGGAAATATGGTATTTAATGTTAATCCTATCCTGTAAAGAATAGTACTTAAATGATAAAATCCGAAAAAGGATTTAAGACGCGAAAATTAAAAAAAGCATAATTTATGATTTTGAGCCTTAAGGAAATTGAAAACAGTTCTATTCTCAAAATAGTAATTTTGTAAGCGAATCTATTATATAGAGATTAAACATATTAAACCGATGGTGGAAGAAAGAGGAGAAAATAATGTTTCAATTCAATCCACTGTAATATTACGAGGTGACAAACATGAATGTAGATCCAAATTTAACAAAGTACATGGTAAAAGCGAAGATAACTGCGGATGGGGTGGTTGAAAAACCAGATGTCGTAGGCGCAATATTTGGTCAGACTGAAGGTCTGCTTGGAGAAGAATTAGATTTAAGGGACCTCCAGAAAGGCGGGAAAATTGGCAGAATAGAAGTTGAAATAGATAGCAAGAAAGGAAGGACGGAAGGTTTTGTTTTAATTCCATCCGGCTTAGATCAGGTTGAAACGTCGATTCTTGCAGTTCCTCTTGAAACTATAGACAGGATAGGTCCGTGCAAGGCGAAGTTAGAAGTTGAGTCTGTTGAGGATGTAAGAGTGCAACGGAGACAGAAAGTTGTAGAGAGAGCTCAGAATCTGTACAAAAAAATGACACAAGGCTCGAAGAATGTAAGTGAAAGCATTGTCCAATCTGTGAGGGAAGAAGTTGAAAAGGGAGAAATCCTTACATTTGGTGAAGACAAGCTTCCAGCCGGTCCAGCAATAAAGGACTCAGATTCAATAATAGTTGTTGAGGGCAGAAGTGATGTCTTAAATCTCCTAAAATACGGGATCAAGAACACAATAGCAGTTCAGGGAACGAATATACCAAAAACAGTTCAGGATTTATCAAAAGAAAGAACAGTTACTGTATTCCTTGATGGTGACAGGGGAGGTGACCTCATACTAAAGGAAATGCTCCAGGTTGCAGATGTTGATTTTGTGGCAAGAGCACCACCTGGTACTGAGGTTGAAGAGCTCACATATAAACAGATATTTAAGGCACTAAAATACAAGACCCCTCTTGCACAGTATCTTTCTATGAAAGGAATGACCGGCGAATTGAAGGAATTGCAGGAGAAGAACTCACAGGAAAAAGAAGA
>DAQB01000144.1:1342-4481 GCA_002502705.1 Thermoplasmatales archaeon UBA582
CAGCCACATTCAAAACATGATGAACAGTCGCAGGCACAGCAGGTAATGACAAAGCCGGTTGAAGTTGATAAAGCGGGTACCCCCGTGGATCTAAAAAATAATGATTCTATTGAAAGAAGGTTAGAAACACTGCAGAGAGAAAAGCTGACAGAGGTTTTTAATGAGACTGGAGAGGTGCTGGCTTCCTTTGACCTTACTGAGACATATGAAGGGCTGTCCAACATTACCTCAGCATTCGCAATATTGACCGGCGGAGTTGTTTCACAGCGAANNGGGGATGCAGCACACGACCATGGAATAAGACAGATTTATGGTATAAAAGTCTCGAATTTAACCAAAAAACCGGTTGATTTGAAGGTAGTTGAATGGGATCATCGTTCCTGAATACTGATTTTAAAGGTCTGATCGATACTTCACAGGTGAAGATTCCATCTTCTCCGCTTGACCGGATAGTCGGTCAGTCAGAGGCGGTTCGGCTTGCCAAGGTCTCTGCTAAGCAGGGTAGACACCTTCTACTGGTCGGACCCCCTGGTGTAGGTAAATCAATGATTGCTCAGGCCATGTCCTTTTATATCCCAAGGCCGACGGAGGAGATCAGGGCGGTGCATAATCCGCTTAGACCGGAAAGACCTTTTGTGGAAATAAAAACCGCAAGTGAAATTTCAGAAGAGATGCAGGAAGATTCAAAGATTGAGGAACAGTTAATTGATCCCAAGGACGCTCCTGCTTTTGTTTCCGAAAGGCTTGGATATCGTTGTTCAAGATGCGGGTTCATATCCTCTTATACAGAGAGTGTGTGTCCAAATTGTAATTCACCTAAAGTTCAGGCTGGCACGACTGGTCCATTTGGGGATGTTTTTAATGTTCTCGGGGCAGCTTTCGGTGTTCAGAATAATACTGACAGGGTTACTTCAACGAGGCGTATTAATGACAGAGAAGAGGTNNGTTATTTATGAGCGTGCCGGAGAGAATATCAAGGTAATGGACGAGAAGGCATTAGAGAAGAAGAGAAAGCAGGAAAAAAAGAGTCCGAGCAAAGTTATCGTACCTCTAGACCGAAATCCCTTCATTCTAGCTACAGGTGCAAGTGAAACGGAGCTGCTGGGTGACGTCAGACACGATCCATACGGTGGTCACCCTCATCTCGGTACACTGCCTTATGAAAGAGTAGTTGCTGGATCCATTCATGAAGCACATCAGGGAGTCCTGTTCATAGATGAGATAAGTCATCTGGGACCTATTCAGAGATATATTCTGACTGCTATGCAGGAAAAGTATTTCCCTATAACCGGCAGGAATCCTCAGAGCGCCGGTGCCAGCGTAAGAGTTGATAAAGTACCATGCAATTTTATACTTGTAGCCGCATGTAATATAAACGATCTACAGTTTATCTTGAGTCCTCTTCGATCCAGAATTGTTGGAAGCGGGTATGAAGTCCTCATGGATACAACCATTCCAGATAACGCCGAAAATAGAGGTAAATATATTCAATTTATAACCCAGGAGATAATTTCAGACGGAAAGATTCCCCACATGGAGATATCTGCCTGCCAGTTAATAACTGAGGAGGGCAAGAGGCGAGCCAAGGAGATTGATCATAAGGATAATTCCCTTACATTGAGGCTGAGGGAACTTGGCGGGTTAATAAGGGCTGCTGGTGACATAGCTGTTAGTGAGGAATCTAAGCTTATTGAAAAATCCCATGTAATTGAAGCATTGAAAATTTACAGGCCTGTTGAGGAAAAGATTAAGAAGATCTATGGCAACCTTGGGGCAGCATATGACGTTGAAAACACACTATCTCAAAAAGCCCCTCAGAATGATATGCCTTATCATAATTATAACGAAGACAGATCCTACCTGTAATTTTATAATTGTGATAAAGAATTCAGCGGGTCACGTTTTCTGAGCAATAATTTCTGAATTCATCAAAATGCTCGAGTATTTCCTTAAATGCCTCCGCATTATTATACACAGTCTCCTTTGACGCATACAACAATGTAATATCTTCGTGCTTCATTATAGATTCAATCATCTCTATCTTCTTAGGATCACAGAGTTCTTTTCTATATAATTCCCTGAAATTATCCCACTTTTCAGGATCATGGCTAAACCACTTTCTGAGATGATCAGATGGTGCGAGGTCTTTAGCCCATATATCTATCCTAATTGACTCCTTTTTAATCCCACGGGGCCATAACCTGTCAATCAAAACAGTATATGATGATTCCGGTGAAGGTGTATCATAAACTCTTCTGGGTTGAACTAAAATTTCAGTTCCACCACGCACTTCTTGTCACCTGTTGAGAACTTTTCTGTTATTGCAAAGTTGTCTCCAATTGCTTTTTTAACAAGCTGGTTGCCAAGAGTTCCACAAATTGAACCTGAATTTTCTCTTGCAAGATCATAGAATATGCAGTTATACCTTATTATTCTCATCGAGTCGCCGTCTACCTCAAGCTTGGCAGAATAACCCATCCTGTTCAAAGAATCCACAAATGATTTCAGCTGAAGCAATCTCTTGTCTCTCTTTGACCCTTCAAGGTCAAGACCCTTGACTTCGTAGCTCTTCAGCATGTTTTCAGCAACACCCGCCAGTATGTTGTTAAGCGCCTCATTTCCATACTGCTTCTTTATTTCCTGAAGCATGAGGTTAGCCAAGATTGAATATTTTTTCGGGAACAGTTCAAGTCCCTTTTCTGATAATTCAATGACTTTCTTTGGCCTGCCTGCTTGAGCATGCCTGAAATATGATATAACATATCCTTTTACCTCCAAGCTGTCGGCGTGTTCCTTAACAGCATTCTTGTTTATATTTAGTAACCTGGAAAGTTCGTCCATCGTAAGAGGCGAGTAACTTAGTTCCGTCAGGATCTGAGCCTTTACATGACCGAAAAGATCCTGTAAATAATTTTCTTCTATTTCAGTTTCCGCTCTCATACGACATCTTATGACATGAAAATATTTATAGTTTAGTCACTTTGAACACAAAAAAGTGTTTAAATAGGATTAATCGATATCAAACTGTAATATGACTAAATTAGAGGTAAAGAACTTGGCTGCTTCCGTAAACGGGAAGCAAATACTGAAGGACGTTTCTTTCACGATTAATGGTGGAGAAATACACGCGCTAATGGGT
>DAQB01000137.1 GCA_002502705.1 Thermoplasmatales archaeon UBA582
TTTTCATTCTGGACATCGGAATTTTCAGAATTTTCCTTATTTTCAGTATCATTTTCTGAACCCGCCACCGAAACCGACAATGGAGGTGACACCCTGGACTCATTGGACTCATTGGACTCGCTCAGTCCACTCAGTCCAGAGAGTCCACCTTGTTGCACCCCATGTCCGTCCAGAAATTCGGTGTCATCCATGGGCTTGCACCACATTTCTTTCGCTCTAATCCTGATTCCCTTGAACATTCTTGGTCTGGCTGGATCTTCATCTTTATTCGGTCTGTAATCCTCAAGAGACCCTGGTTTGAAGTTGTCCTTGAAGTTCTTGAAGAATGAATCCCTCGACCTGGACGTTACCTTATGGATCTCGCAATGCTCTCTATATGCAGTGTATAGATCATCCTTCTTTGTCTGAGAATTGGAATCCTCAATAATGCAGTGCATAACGAACGCCTTATATGGGTCTGAACGAATGATATAATCCTCTTTCACAGTTTCCACAGTCTTGCTGTTACTGAACTTCCAGCCGTTAGATCTTAGTCTTTGTAAACCTTCAAGGGCCCAGTTCAAAAAACCGGACATTTCTATTTCATCCGTTGTCAGTTTTTCTTTTAAATCCCTGTCCTCTTTATTTGTGCCTTCAAAAGAATATGGAAACTCCACTATGATCCATCGTCTGAAAAACGCTGTACTGTCCTCTGGTACTCTCGGCACTTCATTGCATGAGAACGTAAGCTTCGCAAAGTTGTGGAATGTAAATGCTCTTACGTTTTTGTCTTCAGCCCTGATCGGGTCTCCGCCGGTCAGCATCTTAAACATACCGGTGCTTTTTAAGTCCCTGTTAGGAAGGTCTGGGTATAAATTTGAAGCTTTCCCGAATAGATCGGCCTTTGCGAATCTGTTCTCTTCAAGCTCATGAAGGCTCACTGCTGATCTGTTCTGCCTTCCTATCATTGCCTCAAGTATCCCTATGAACGTAGATTTCCCGTTCCCACCATCCCCGACAAGGAGGATCGCCTTTTGGGATGGATAACCGAAAACCCATAGATTATAACCAGCCCATTCCTGCAATAGTGGAATGTCCTCAGGACGCACAATTTCGGATATAAATTTCAAAATTCCCGGACATTTCGCTTCCCTGTTGTATTTCACAGGAAATTTAGTTAATGAAAGCCATTCAGGGGTATGGTCTGTTAATTCCAGGGAATCAAGATCCAGTATCCCGTTTTTCAGTACAATTTTATGCTGATCGTGTTCAATAAATAACTCACGATCTGTGTAAGTTCCTCTCTGCACCTTTCCAATAATCTCATTGCACATGTTTGTTGATTCTTTGCCGTCCTGCATTTCATGTATTGTCTGTTTTATCGCCGTTTCTCCATTCCTGTTGTAAATTCCATCTTTGTAAAAGTAAACCTGTTCATTATCTTTGAATGTCCTGTATTTTCCTGAAGCGATAAGGTCCCTTGCAATTTCATTGATAAGTTCTGTTGTATCCTCTTTTTTTGGCTGTTGCCCCTTCGCTGATTTCTCTATGTTCTTTATGTCTTTTTTCGGATCTAATTCACTGTTTGCCATTGGCTATTACCTCCATGATTTCTAAAAGTGAGTTCCGACCCGATACCTTTAGACGCTGTTCTTTTGGCACTTTCATGTTATATTCAAGTCTCTCCCTGGACTTCCTGAACGCATTAGCCACAATTTGGGGGCGATACTGTCCGTTCTGTGTTCTCTTTACAAGTTCCCTTATTATGAACTGCAAATCGCTCTCGGTTCCACCACAGGAAGCTACATAACCTGACAACCTGAGCATGAGAAAATGAAGGTTTCCAGATCCTATTTTCCAGTAAGGTTCAAGGGTCCTGATTATGCCTTCAACATCATTTAGGCCAGATCCGATCTTAACTGGCAAATNNTAATCCATGTAAACATTCCCTGTAAGAAGGAAAAACCTCCCTGAATCGTATATTTCAATAGCATGCCCATCTTTAAGCTGAAGCTTGGATCCTAATCCTCTCGGTTTTTGCCCTCTTACAATTATATGGATTCCGGTTCCTGATACTGAGATCTCGGTATAGCTCCCAATAGGCTTAATAAAATCNNTTCAAAACCCAATCGTCTATTTTCCCATCATGGATCACATGATCAAAATCCATTCCTGTATAATCCCAGTTAAAAAAGAAGCTCAAAAATTCGGCATTTCTGACGTTATGAAAGTGCGTCCACGTCATGGGGTCATTCGATTTTGCCGGTATTCCGCTAACCTGGAATGGAGATTTCTCATACTTTCCCCTGTCATGATTCCAGATCGCCTTNNGCTACCCCCCACTGTTTACGTTTTCTCAGTTCAAAAGGTATTGAGAAATTGCGTTTTACGTGTTCTGGCAGAGTGAACGGAACGTTTTTATCCCCGAGTGTATTACTACTATCGGTAATGTTCTGTTCTAAATNNGATATTCTTCTTTTGACATTGTGTCAGGTTGTGAGATCAGCACTTCCCTTATCGTTCTCAAGGACGGATCCGTAAGCGTCAATGCCCTTTCCTTCAGGGGTCTCATGTCGATCTGTTCAGTCATGGCCGGTCTCCCACTTTGATTAAAAGCTCTTTATTGCTGACAAATTCTATAGTTACGGCTTCGTTTTTCTTAAGTCCCGCTTCGTCTGTCCAATACTTAGGTAAGCAAAGATAAAGGGAACCTTCAATCCCCCTTACCTGTCTCTTAATTCTCATTTTGTATTCCATGTTTTATCTCACCTTCATTTTTATAAGTATCCGTAAAGAATACTTAAACTTATTGTTGTTCT
>DAQB01000083.1 GCA_002502705.1 Thermoplasmatales archaeon UBA582
AATACAATCAGCCATCGATGGGGCAGATAGGGGCAGAATAGAGGCCGGTCATGTTGGATTTGGAAAAATGCAGTTCCTGTCCGGTTCAATGAGAACTGGTGGTACTGTTATAGTTCCAGACATGTCTGTTCCAGTACTATCGCTGATCGAGAAACTTGTCCCTTCTATTATAACAAGAAAGCAGACGCTAGTTTTTTTAACAGATGCCCCCTCAATAGCCCTTAATCATCTTTTCGGCAATTATTTCAAAAATATTCCGGATTTCCCTGCATTCCTCGTCAGAGATCCGGGAATCAGGCTGATGAGGTGGTACTTATCAAGATATCACCCTCTCAATATACTTTTTTCAGGTTCAACCGATTCGTTTCAAAAAATTCAACGTTTCTCCGGAACAATACCATTTTCAGCCGAAAGCCGATCTGGTTACAGTGTTTTTGCCTCACAGGGCTCAGATCTTGACAGACTTGCAGAAACTTTGGCTGTTGTATTTCAAGACAGGTCACTGGCAAAATTTCTGCGTCCTGCGGACATAATTGTTCTGGCAGATAATGCGGAATACCTGCGCAACCGTATAATAACGGAACTGGAAAAGACCGTTGAACCATGGGTTGCACACAATCAGCAACAGGCTGAGGCTTTTGCTTCATTTTTGACAAAAGGAAGAATGTCTGAAATAGATATTCATTTCTGGAAGGGATATGAATCCGGTGTATTTTCCCCCGCCCTGATATCTCCAGTATCAAAACAGAATGATTCTTTAAGTAAAGAAATAGATCTCCCCGTCCTGGCATTTCATGAGGTAAAGTCACTGGAAGATGCTATTGCGCTGCAGGCCAAATCACAAAACCGCATGTATTCATCTGTCTGGACATCAGACGCAGATCTTATCCAGCATGAAATTTCTTCTGTTAAATCATCACTTTTGACTGTAAATGGATTCCCAACAGGTACGGAAGAAAGCATAACAAATCTAGCAGTGAACGGCCTCCCTGTCAGGTGGGTCAGATCACTGACACAATTTATGTCCACAAATTTCAGCGGACTGCTTTACTCCTGAGGTCTTGTCATCCTTTTCATGACTTCCAGACCAAATTCTGAGCATTTAAGTGGCTTTATATTCATTAATCTGGCAACATCCTGAGTAACTTTCCTGTCTTTGTAGGATTCCATTATAGCCCTTTCAAGTATATCAGATGCCTCTTTCCACCCGATATAAGTGAGCATCATTGAGCCTGATAGTAAGAGAGATGTTGGATTGGCGACATCCATACCGGCATATTTTGGAGCTGTCCCATGAACTGCCTCGAAAATCGCATGAATATCACCGACGTTTCCGCCTGGCGCGAGACCAATCCCCCCTACCTGGGCAGCAATTGCATCCGAAAGATAATCTCCATTAAGATTTGTTGTGGCAATCACATCGTATTCGTCTGTTCTGGTAAGCACCTGCTGGAACATGTTATCAGTTATGCGATCTTTTACCACAATCTTGTCTTTATAGGCAGCGGGATCCCTGAGATAATCTTCCTCCCGCACAATTTTAGATTTAAATTCACTTTCAGCTACCTGATATCCCCATTCCTTGAAAGCCCCCTCAGTAAACTTCATGATGTTTCCTTTGTGAACGAGGGTAACACTCTTCCTGTTGTTCTCAACCGCGAACTGCAGGGCCTTCCTAACGAGTCTTGTTGACTTGAAGCGACCTATTGGCTTTATTCCTATTCCAGTATCGTCCGTTAATTTGACGCCAAATTCAGTGTTCAAAAAACCCCTGAGCTTCTTAGCCTCAGGACTGTCATATCTCCATTCAATTCCGGAATAGACATCCTCAGTATTCTCCCTGAAAATAACCATGTTAACCTTCTCCGGAGCAACGACTGGTGATGGTACTCCCGGAAAATACCTGACCGGTCTTATATTAGCATAAAGATCAAAATACTGTCTTAATGTGACATTCAAACTCCTGAAACCCTCACCGATAGGTGTCGTGAGCGGCCCCTTTAAAGCAACAATACATTGTTTCAATTCGTCGAGCGATTCCTGTGGCAAATGTTTTCCTGTTGATTCCATAGCTTCATCGCCGGCCAGGATTTTTTTCCATTCAATTGACCGTTCATCTCTATAAGCAGTTTCCAATGCCGCATTAATTACCTGAATCGTAGTTTTTGAGATATCTGCGCCTATACCGTCCCCTTCGATATAGCCGATTGTCGGGTTTGATGGCACAGACAACTTAGATCCGTCTTTAACCTCTATGTAAGACATGTTATCCTACAGATATGTCAAGTAATATGATTAGCTTTTCGTGTTAAGAAGGAGGATGATAAAAACCATCTTACGCTATATTTACAGCAATATGTGGAAACAGAGAACTGCAAAGTAATTTAATGTAATATATTATTTACTGTCCTGTATCTCCAAACGGTGAAAATATGACAGTAAAAAAAAATAATCAGTTGGTTTCAGTTGTAGTCGGCCTCCAATTTGGTGACGAAGGAAAGGGAAAAGTCACTGATTATCTTTCTGCAAAGCATGACGTCGTCATACGATATAANNGGAACCTTTAAGTTTCATCTGATACCTTCCGGTGCCCTTCAGGCTGAAGTGGTGATACTCACTAATGGAATGGTTATTGATCCAATTGCCCTAAATGATGAGATTAAAAGGTTAAAGGAGTTAAATCCGAAAATCAAGATAGAGGTGAGCGAGCATGCGTCTGTCGTGACAGATCTGCACAAGTTTCTTGACCTGGCGGAGGAGGATGCAAGGAAAGCCCTTCGAATCGGTACAACTGCCCAGGGGATAGGACCGACATATGAGGACAAGTATGGTCGAACCGGATTGAGGATGGCTGATTTACTGGATCCTGTTATTCTGAAAGAGAAGATGCTGCTCGTCACACGAATGAAGCAATCTCTTATTGAAGGATCCGAGTTTATCTATGAGTCAAGACTCGACGACATGGTATTAAAATTACATGAAAGTGGAAAGATACTTAAGCCCTATTTGAAAGACACATGCAACTCAATCCAAAAATATTATTCTGAGGGCAAAAACATTATGTTTGAAGGGGCACATGGTGCCTTACTGGACATAGATTTTGGGATATATCCATATGTTACATCATCAAACACAGTGGCTGGTGCCATAACAAATGATTCTGGTTTCTCATTCAGAAAGGTCAGGGAGGTAATAGGTGTCGCAAAAGCATATGTCTCGAAAGTCGGTAACGGTCCTTTCCCAACCGAAATAAAGGGAAAAAATGCGGAATTCCTGAGACAACTTGGTTCAGAATACGGTACAACGACTGGAAGGCCAAGAAGGGTCGGGTGGCTGGACATCCCCGCCTTAAAGTATTCAATAATGATAAACGACGCCGATTCAATTTCCCTTACAAAGATAGATACACTTGGAAAGCTGAGTTCGATAAACTTAGGGATCTCGTACACACTTGACGGAAATCCGCTGGAATCATTTCCATCTGATTTCAGGGCACTTGAAAAAGTTAAAGTCGAATATGAGCAGGCAGAACCCTGGGGTGAGATCACGGAATCCATTATAGAGGATGTTAAACGTAAATCGATAGCAGGGTTCCCATTTGAACTCAGAAGGTATATATCCAGGATTGAGCAGTTTCTCGGCGTACCTGTGAAAATCATCTCATTTGGTTCAAGAAGGGACATGACGCTTGATCGCGGTGCCCCTTCAGTTGGTACCGTTGATCAAATTATTTAGATTGGAAAGTATATTCAATCATGATAAAAGAGATACATGCACCCAGAGGCAGTAAATTAAATACAAATGGCTGGGCACAGGAAGCGGCACTGAGACTGCTAATGAA
>DAQB01000077.1:0-2245 GCA_002502705.1 Thermoplasmatales archaeon UBA582
GCAGGGAGAGGATACCTCGCTTTCCCTTTTTGAATTCAAATCAGGGGCTGCTGGTTTTCTTTTCTATTCATGGTCATATGCATTTCCTCCTAGGGTACCTGCAATCGAAGTCGTGGGTACTTCAGGAAATATATACGATGACATCGACACGAGGAGATCTTCATCACAGGATGATCCTTATGGAACATCATCCTTCGGTAATCCGATCCTTAACGGGAAGAAAGTTGAATTGAAGAGATATGATATTTTCAAAAAGATGTTCTCCTCCTATATTCAATATGTTGATGGAAAAATAGATGACCCATTCAGCCCGGAGGATGCCCTGAGGGATCTAAAAGCAGTCACTCAAATTTACAGATCTTACGGACACTGAATAATATAATGAAAACTGAAATTCATGAATTTGACAATATGATTGACAGAATGATCTCTGGTCTTGAGGACATAACAGCTGAAGGGGTTGAGATCGAAGGAAAATCCATACGATACTATCGTGGGTCCTTCTGGACACATAAGCAAAGGCAGGGAAATTCCCTGCATGAAATATCATACAGGGCATGCTTCAAGGCGCAGCTTCCGGACTTTTTCATAAGGAACTTGACGAGTAAAAACAGCACGGTATTCGATCCATTCAATGGCCGGGGAACAACTGTCGTGCAGAGTGTCATATTAGGTAGAAAATCGATCGGAATTGATGTTAACCCCATTTCAGAAGTTTTAACGCATCCGAGAATAGATATACCAAAGATTGACGAAATATACGAAAGACTAGATTCCATAAGTATGGATCATCATGAAGGATCTGATATAGACCTTGGAATGTTTTTCCATGATGACACGATAAAAGAGATATTAAGCCTGAAAAATTACCTGCAGGAAAGATCTGATTCCGGGAAAGAGGATAACATAGACAGGTGGATCAGGATGGTGGCCACGAGCAGGCTGACGNNACACGCTACCGCCGAATCAGGCTGCCAGCAAGGAAGATCAGGTAAGAATCAATGAAAGGCTTAAACAAAGACCTGAGTACAGGGACACAAGGAAGATAATTAAAAGGAAGACGGTTTCACTTCTCAGAGATGTAAACAAACCGGGAATAAGAGAAAAAATAAATGCAGCAGGCCATCTTTCCAAGGTCGCAACTTTTGATTCCACAAAGGCATCGCACTTAGTTGATCCAGAAAGCATCGATCTTNNAACTGGTTGCGATGCTGGTTCAATGGTATTGATGCAGACAGGATTGAAAAAAATATATTTACAACTTCAGACCTGGAATCCTGGCTCAAATTTATTGAGACCGTATTCAAACAGTTATACATAATCACAAAAAAAGGCGGCTATGTGGCATTTGAGGTTGGAGAAGTCATAAAAGGCATGATTAACCTGGATGAGTATATTCTTAAAAAGGGCTTAATTGCCGGGTTCGAGGTATTATGTGTTTTCATTAATGACCAGAATTTCACCAAAACTTCCAATATATGGGGGGTCAAGAATGGCAAATTGGGAACTAACTCAAATAGAATTGTTTTGATGAGAAAGACCTGACAATTCAAGTGTAGAATTGATCAATAATCCTGTGAAGAAGATAGTTTTCTTGTTACATGTTTTTAGGATCTTTTCTAACTGGAATATTAGTCGTAAGTAATTTGATTCGAGTAAGCATTAAGATAACCAAGAAAGTCCATACATAAAAGAAATTTTTGGAAAGACTGAATCACCGTTATAGTCCCTTGGATTGACTTCAATTTTAGCAAATAAAATTAGATCTGGATTTTTCCCAGATAACAAGGTATTCCGTGCTCTTTCTTTTTATCGAAAAATCCTTCATTCCTGATACCTCTGTTAGAAACTCATTCTCAAGATCTCTTAAGGCTTTGGGAGATAGTGATCTGACTGACCTGACGACCCTTGAAGATGAAAGCATTTTGATAGCTATCTCATCTCTATTATGCAAAGAGACAAAGGTCCCTATTCAGCATTCTGTCCGGAGGAAATTCTTCGATTATGGAAGATTCGAATCCAATGAGGTTATTGCTTGACCTTCTTCTATCCAGGTTGATTCCGTATTTTGCAGAAGTNNCTATCCTTATCAGGGACATGACTGCTCTCCTTGATACGCGCAAACCGTTCTTAAAACATTGTGCATTGTTATGCACCAGTTTCATTCGCAGCGTAGGCAGTCTCGGTCCTTCCTGCTTCAGGCATGTCAGGTACATGCCTGAGGTACAGGTATTCATTCTTCATG
>DAQB01000077.1:2261-5219 GCA_002502705.1 Thermoplasmatales archaeon UBA582
CATTGAGGCCAGCCTGTTCCTGTCGTAGTCCCGATCACAGTTGTCGCATCTGGATATCTTCCACGCAGGGTGCCTTAACTTTTCACCGCAGACAGGACATTCTGAAGAAGTCCCCCGTGGATTCACATATATCGCCTTATTTTTGGATTTATACTCCACCATTTTCTGGAACATTGAATATGGCCATCTGTTCAAGTATGTCCTGAATCTCTTTCCCTTATCCTCACCACTCTTCCTTATTCCTGTCAGGTCTTCGAACACGAACGAAGCATTGGGATGATCACTCACCATGGTTGTGGACTGTTTGTGAAGTTCGTCTTTTACTCTTCTTCTCTGCCTTCCTCTGGTCTGTTCGAGTTTCCTGTTTCTCTTCTGATGATTCCTGACATGTTTCTGTATTTCTTTTCTTCTGCGGGAGAAATCATTCTGTATCCTGACAATCCCTCCCATGGAGATGGTCTCCACATGGGCAATTCCTCCACTTCGTGTATCCACCGTTGTTGAATCCGCAGTCTTGAAGTTCAGATCCATGCCCATGATTTCATTGCCGGTATGTTTCTCTCCGGGAATGGCAAAAGATACGGAAACAATCCGATCAGTTATGAGTACCTCGGATATCTTGTATCCAATATATTCATTCCATCTCTTATTTTTCTTATTCACCGGTATGATCTCATATTCTCCGGGCCTTATTGTTATCCTTATTGAATTATTGACAATCTTCACCAGTTCTGAATCAAGCCTCATTGCTAACTTCCTGATTTCGGGGAATGCCTTTTCTCTCCTGTTCTTCCTGAATGAGCGGAGTATTGCAACGGATGATCTGCACACAGGATTTATGTGATGCTTTGCGTAGTCACACCTGGAATCAAACCATCCCTTTATCTCTTTCCTTAAATCTATCGGAGAGGGAATTCTTCCGGAACTCTTCCAGTGGACGTATGCTTCTGCCGTCCCGAACCTTATTGCATCCCTCATGTCATCAAGGTACCGGAGTATGCGGTCAGATGGTTCGTAATTCCACCATATTGTTCTCTTTGAACCGGATGATCTCCAGGGATGCGTCATGATTTAACAGCACCGAGTATTTCCTTCATCTTATGCGATCTCAATCCGTATAGCCTGGCGGAGAATGATGTGATTATGGATATGAGGTCTTTGGTGAGTTCCTCATTTGCAGAAGATATCTCCTCTCCATCTACCTCAACTATCTCCGTGCCGTGAATCATGCATATCCTCTCGACCAGATCAAAGTCGAATCTTGCAAGACGATCCTTGTGTGTTATGTATACCGTGGATACCTTATCCNNTATGAGTTCAAGAAGACCCATGAATCCTTTCCTGTTGAACCTCATGCCACTGCGTACGTCGGAAAAGACCTCTGACGCCGGAGAAGCGGATTTCAGTTGATTTATCTGCCTCTCAAGGTCCTCCTTCTGCCCGCTTGATGAAACTCTTGCATAGATGTATTGAGCCCTTCCGTTCTGTATTCCGAGAATTCTGTTAATCTCACGCTCAGGTACTCTCCTGAAATTGTTCTGCATTCTCACACATTTGATCTTGCCATCCCTGTCCCACATTCTCAATGTAGTTGGATGAATCTGCAATATCTTGCAGGCATCCCTGATTGTGTAAAGTTTTTCCATAACTTATAGCAATACTTCACAACAATATTTAATATTTTACTTTAACTGCTAAAGCCCTCGTTCATGACAGTTGCTCGCTCCTTCAGAAGATGAAAAACGTGAATTATAAGGGTCACATCAAAACTGTTGTCCTCAAAAGGAAGAGATTCAGCTTTGGCAATCAAGGCCTTTTTGAGTCCCTTCATCCTTGCTTTTTCCAGCATTTTCTCTGAAATGTCAACTCCAGTTACGTTGAAGCCTAAATCCTGAAGTTGGATTGATACCCTGCCAGTCCCAGTACCGATTTCAAGTATATCCTTTGAGTCGGAAAGATATTGCACCAGAAAGCTAAGCACCTCTTTTCTGAGCGGTTCTCTAGTCTCATCGTATTGATGCGCTATAAAATCGAATAATGTTTTGTTCTCAGTTGGATCCTTTTCCATATAGGAACATTGAAAGTTTACTATTAAGCATTGATTTTCATTTTGGATTTTGATAGAAGCATCATTGAGATACTCTACTTTTATCGGATGATACGAAGTTATATTCGAAGCTGGCCAATTATCGTTTTATACGCATAATTCATTTACAGTTTATTGGAAAATAGTCATTCATAATTCTTTACTTAATGTAAAGATATTATAGGCACTTATGCTTGCATTTCATATGATTAAGATGGTAAAGATTAGTTCAAAGGGCCAGATCACACTTCCTAAAGATTTGAGAGATAAATACCATCTGAGCTGCGGAGAAAGCGTTATTGTGTCAGACTCTGGGGAAGGCATTATTATCAGACATGGGAATAGGACTTTGAGAGGTATATTGAAAGGCAAGGTAGATACCGAAGGATTCGAGAAAGACCTCAGAGATTTAAGAAAAGAGTGGAAGTTGTGAAAAACTTCATAACAGATGCGTTTGATTGGCAAGATATTTAGAGGATAATTTGCCATATCCTGCATCTGATGTATTTTCTTTACAGAATTAGGATAGGTTTCAATTCGGGTACCGCAGATTCTAATGGGGGAATTTATTTATGTAGCAATGAAGGGGAGACTAAGATTGGCCAATCCGAAGAACGCTGTCAAGCAGGTCCCGGATGAACTAAGAGGTGCCTCTTTTATATTCCAATCCAATTTTCCGGATGAGGTATGGGATGCTTTTCTGTCCCTCCATATTCCAGAACTTCACGACAGGTCAATAGCCGCAGAGTCAATGGCACGAGGTTTATCACTTATTTCGAACGATCCTGAATTTCGGAAATTACATGGTTTCAAGGTGATTTGGGATTACGATTTAAGCGATTAAATGTATATATGCGGAGGGCCGTGTGCGA
>DAQB01000163.1:0-518 GCA_002502705.1 Thermoplasmatales archaeon UBA582
ACGTACTTCTGTACACTATCCTAACTCTCTTCCTATTGCAATTATTTAGCGTTAGAAATCTTGTGAATATCCATTATTCATGGCCTTTAATCTGGAATATTTAATGCATATTTTTTCCTGAACTATAATGTAGTTTATTTGGTAATTTCTCTTGGAGGTTGAAATTTTCTTATTGAATCAATCCTTTACCCCCGATAGAATAACGGCAGATGATCGGCAATAGATTGAAACAAAAAGAACATATACTTATTATGATTGCGACCCAAGGACGATCATTTCTATATGATCGGATGAAATGAGTGATAAGATGGTAGAACTCAAGGTTAAAACAGAAATGGACGTGGATCGTGGTCTTTGTAACTACTGCGGCGCATGTGTGGGAATGTGTCCAACAGATGCAATCTTCATGGACGATACTGTTATTGATATTCATGAAGATAAGTGCATAAAATGTGGTTTTTGCGTGATCGGCTGTCCAACTGCAGCAATTACGGCAGAGTGGTTCCATGCTAAACTAT
>DAQB01000163.1:551-2357 GCA_002502705.1 Thermoplasmatales archaeon UBA582
AGACCCGACATCGGATCGCCTGTCAGGTGTGGCGAAGGTGTTTCAAAGGGCTGGATGAAGGAATATGAGGTCAAACCAAACCCTCACTGGATCTCTGATGAGGTAAAGGGTGCCAGGATATACGGGCCGTCTGAAAGAAAGCCCATTACGTTAACAGCTGAGAATGCAGGTAACGAAGTTGGATTTGTCAGGAAGAGAGACAAGTTTGACAAGGAGATGGCTGCGCTTGCGGCCGAGGAAGGGGCAGATATCTGGGTTAAATCTCCTGCCCTTTCTGTGATAAAGGAAGGAAACAGGGTTGTCGGTGCCAAGGTCAGGCACACAGGCGACCTCGTTGATGTCAAGGCAAAAATGGTCATAGCCGCTGATGGATTTGAAAGCGAATTCGGCAGATGGGCGGGACTCAAGTCAGTCATACTTGCTAAAAACGACATAATCTCATGCATAGAATACAGGATGATAGGTGTTGATTCAGATGCGGATTTCACTGATTTCTATCTTGGAAACTGCGCTCCTGCAGGATATATATGGGTTTTTCCAAAAGGTGAGAAAGAGGCGAATGTTGGAATCGGTGTCACAATATCGGCGATGAAGGATCGCTGGGACGTGAGAAACTACCTTGACAACTGGATCAAGAAGCATCCGGGATATGCCAAGGGCAGAACCATTCAGCAGATTACTGGCGGAGTATCAGTTTCAAAGGTGAGGGATAAGTTCACTTTGCCTGGCTTACTGCTGGTCGGTGATGCTGCAAGACTTATTGATCCTATAACTGGAGGCGGAATAGCCAATGGTTATGTTTCTGGCAAGTACGCAGCTGAAATTTCAAAGAAGGCAATCGAGGAAAATGATTTTTCACAGGAGATGATGAACAGGTACGAGAAACTCGTCAAGGACAAGTTCCAGAGAAAGCACCTCAGGAACTGGATAGCAAAAGAAAAGCTTGGTAAATTATCCGACGAGAGCCTGGACAAGCTCGTGGACATAATCTCCGATGTGAAGATGACAGAGATATCAGTGGAAGAAATCCTGAGAGCTATACAGGAAAAATATCCTGAGATGGTTGCTGAACTGGAAGAATTAATTTAATATTTTTACAAAATTACGCAGTTGTATCGGCACCAAGGTTTTCCAGACCGAAGTTACCAGATTTCATCTGCGTCCTGAGCATCTTCTTGAAATTCCTGTTTCCCTGAAGCTGCTTCAGATTCTTTTTCATTGATTTGAATTCTTTAAGGAGGGATCTTACCTCCTCCTCTTTCCTGCCTGATCCCCTGCATATCCTGGCTATCCTCTTTGCATTGATAATATCCGGCTCCTTCAACTCTTTGTATGTCATGCTGTCAAGTATTGTCCGATAAACCGACAGTTTTCCTTCCGCCATCTGAAGAGTATTCTCATTTAACTTATCTGAACCAGGCATCCTGGCAAGAGGTAGAGCATCAACGAATTTTCTCATCAGACCTGGTTTTGCAAATTTTTCCCAGACGTCATACATGTCCATGAGATCGAATTTTCCTGACATTAGTTTGCTCATGGACTCCTCAGCCTGTTCCTCTGTTATCTCAGCAGTTTCGGCAATCTCCAGCAGGCTGCTCAGGTCACCCAGACCAAGAAGCCTGGAGAGAAACTTCTTCGGATCAAATATCTCAAAATCATCAAGGTGCTCTCCTGTTCCTATGAAGTATACAGGTGCCTTTATTTCTGATACCGCGCTGAGAGCGCCTCCACCTTTCCCGGTCCCATCCATCTTTGTTATTATCACGCCGTTTATGCCAACGGCGCTGTTAATTGCTGTTGCCTGCA
>DAQB01000163.1:2436-2562 GCA_002502705.1 Thermoplasmatales archaeon UBA582
CCTTCAGACCATGTTCAGTTATCCTGACGGGATTTTTTTCTGGTCTGTCACCGTAAAAACTGCACTTAACCTGTCTTGAAATCTGTTCAAGCTGCTCGTACGCAGCAGGCCTGTGGACATCGGCAG
>DAQB01000055.1 GCA_002502705.1 Thermoplasmatales archaeon UBA582
CATTTGATATAGATGCAAATGGAATTCTGAATGTTTCTGCCGTGGATAAAGGAACAAATAAAAAGCAGAGCATCACAATATCTGCAACAAACAAACTTTCCAAGGAAGAGATAGAAAAGATGAAGAAGCAGGCCGCTGAATTTGCTGAGGAAGATAAAAAGAAGAAGGAGATGGCTGAAACAGTCAATGCTGCAGAAACACTCGCATATACGGTCGAGAAGACAGTCAACGAGGCAGGAGACAAGGTTGACAAGGATTCAAAAGATAAAATCCTGGAAAAGGTTAAAGCGATCAGGGAAGCAATCAACGCAAAAGACCTGGACAAAATCAAACAGCTACAGGAAGAACTCAGCAAAGAGATACAGGATATTGGTTCCAAGTTATACCAGACAGAACCACAGGCTGAAGCCCCTCAAGGCGCAGATCCTGGCTCACCAGGTCCCCAGGAACGCGCGCAATCAGAAACTGTTGATGCACAAACTGGGAATCAGGGCGAGGGTCAGGGTGCTGAAGGTCAGAATGATACCGTTGTAGACGGTGACGCCCAGAACAAGTAAATAATACGGTTTGGAAATGGCAAAAGATTATTACAGATCCCTCGGCGTAGACAAAAACGCCTCTGAAGACGACATAAAGAAGGCTTTCAGAACACTTGCGAAAAAATACCATCCAGATTCAACTTCTGAAGACAAGAAGGTGGCAGAGGAAAAGTTCAAGGAGATAAGCGAGGCTTACGAAGTCCTTTCTGATCCTGAAAAAAGGAGAAGATATGACCAGACCGGAAGTGTAGACTTTGGTCAGGGCAGGCAAGATCTCACATGGCAGGACTTCAGTCACTTCTCAGATTTTGATGATCTTTTCAGCAGATTCTTTGGTGGTTCCGGTGCAGGAGATATATTCGGTGGAGGTTTCAGGAATCAGGGACCGGATCTTGACCTTGCCGTTCGCCTTAAGGTCACACTGTCTGATGTTTATTATGGCGAGACCAGAACAGTAAAATTCAGAAGAAACAGCATTTGTGAGGTATGCAATGGAACTGGAGCAAAAAATGGAAAGGTCAAGACATGCCCCACATGTGGTGGATCCGGCCAGCAGAGAGTGGTTCAGGGGCAGGGACGTTTCAAAATGGTCTCTGTCACAACCTGTAGGACATGCGGCGGAACAGGAAAGATTCCAATAGAAACATGCCAGAATTGTAAAGGAACAGGGACAATTGCAGTAAATGACTCCGTAAATGTTACAATTCCCAAAGGCGCGCCAGATAATGTGAAGATAAGGTTCAGGGGCCATGGGCAGTCGCAGGGCGGGAGAACTGGAGATCTCTTTGTGGTTCTAAATATAATGGATGAGCCAGGCATAACCAGAAGGGGCAACGATCTCTATATTACAACCGAGATATCTTTTCCCGAAGCAGCCCTAGGTACCAGCGTGGAAGTCAACCTTTTCCGGGAGAAAATCGATGTGAAGATACCTGCGGGTACACAGCCAGGTGAGGTGTTAAGGGTGAAGAATGGGGGCATGCCTGTGATGAATTCTAACTCGAAAGGAGATCTGCATGTCAGGGTGCTTGTATCAGTTCCAAAGCATCTATCCTCACGCGAGAAGGAGCTTATATCTGAACTAGGTAACTTTGGTCAGAAGAAACATTCATGGTTTTCAAGATAAATGGTCCCTTAAAACAGGCATAATTTAATTGAAAAAACTCGAAAAAACCTTTTCATTCTATCTTTCATCATATTTTTACGAACGTTTCGCAGAATAATGTATTATTAAAAAAGTGACATATATTGCTAATCCTTTTTTGAACAGAACACGACAATGTTAACCTTCAGCTACAAAGACTGTAATTAAGTTACGGGTTCGACAATTTTCTTAAAAGTAAAATCGAAAACCTGGATGGCATTTGGTCTATGTTCTTGCTTTCGTGTAAAAATTGGAAATGCGAACATAAAAAATTTTTATCCTCCTCACCTGAAAGGAAATCTCCCAAAGCGAAATAACCTCCAGGTTTCAGAATTTTATATATCTCGGAATAAGCTGAGAATCTTTTCTTTCCCAAATTATGAAACACGAGATTTGATACGACCAGGTCAAATTTACTTTCAGTGAATTCCAATTTATTAAGATCAGCTTTTATAAATTTCACCCTATCTCCCACGCCAGCAGATTTCATGTTGTTTTCGGCAAGATCCAGATCTCCTTCGGGAAGGCTTATGGATCCAAATATGTCCACTCCTATTACGGATGATGTATCAAAAAAATTTGCCGCAATTTCAGTCAGAAACCCAAGTCCGCATCCTGCGTCCAGAATCAGTTCGATGGAACCTTGGTTTCCTATTTTCCTGAAAATATTGATAAAGACAGTCCTTAATGCAGTTCTTATAATTTCAGATTGTTCAGGGGTCGTGTGGTGATAAGTTCCATAATAAAGGGGCGCGGTCACAATGATTCAAGCGCTTTTGGTTATTAAAAAGTTCCTGGGTATTATCAATTATTCACATGGTCAAGGGGTGATTGTAATTCATCTGGAGCCCTTTTAAAGTCCCTTGTTTTTTTGCTTGAGAACACATAATATTTTTAATATTATTCAGATAACTCTGCGTGGAGAAAAGAAAGTATTTACCCACTGTTGTTGGCGTTGTTTTAGTGATTTTAATCGTCATAATAGGCACCCTCACACCTCTGATTAGCATACTTAACCCTGTAACCGGCGTTATAGGCAATTCAAGGAATCTGGAAATTGGAAATGAATCATTTAATTTGCCAGGACTGCAGAACGAGGTAAAAGTTATACAGGACAAATACGGTATTTACCATATTTATGCTTCTTCATCCGGAGATCTCTATTACGCACTTGGTTTCATACAGGCTAAAGAGAGACTATTTCAGATAGAAGTCTTCGGGCTGGAGGGAATGGGCAGAATGCAGTCATTCTTCGGAAATAGTTATCAGAATTTTGACCGTTTCCAGACACTCACCGGGGCACCAATAACAGCGCAGAATAACTGGAATACAGTTTTGAGTGGTTCAGCAACAAACGCCACTGACGCCCTCACCTCAAGTGC
>DAQB01000147.1:0-3266 GCA_002502705.1 Thermoplasmatales archaeon UBA582
GCTCTAAGAGAGAATTCCTCAATGCTCTTTTCTATTGAGGCTATCTTCCTCTCATTCTTCGATTCCCGGATTTCACCTGCAGGGAAGTTGTCAAGGTAGTATTTCAGTCCTTCATTGAAAGACTCAAAAATCTTATCGGCCGACCTGCCAAGATGCCTCAATTCTATCGGTGACAGTATTTCCTCTTTTTGGTAGTAATATGATCTGTTTATCAATGATTCAGAAAGTATATCATCTATCTCTTTTCTAAGATCCGGTATGGGAATGAAATCAGCGGCCGGCATTGACTTGTCTGCCCCAAGCCGGAATAATACCTCTTCTGCATCTTCACCACCGAGGTTTAATCTTGTAGCAATTGTCTGGACAAGGCTGCCCCTGCTGTTTCTGAATAAATCAACCAGGTCGTCAACATCAAGATCAAGGGGGTTTTTGGTCATTGGAGGGACGTATCCGGATCCGCGGACTATCTTCCTGTTTTTCCATTCTCTCGGGTTGAGGGCATATTGTATGATTCCATCCTGAACCACGATAAGATTGCCTTCCCTGAAGAGCTCTATTATTAATGACAGCCCGCCAGAAAGTTCAATGCTCACAACCCTGTCAAAATTGATCTGGGAGATCGATATTATCCTCCTTTCAACAAGCAGGCTCCTCAGTTGCATTGCGAGTCCGGATGGCATTTCAGGTTTCTCGGTGTCAAAAAAAGCAATCCCCTTTGAAAGTGATAATAACAGATCCCTCTTCTTTAGATCCGATCGATATATCTGAAGAACAAATTCATTCTGCGAAATCTGATGAATCTTCTTGATGAATGATGCAATAATTTCCTGCCTGTACAGATTGACAAATGCATATATGTCCAGTGAAGACTGCTTTAACTTCATTTCAATCTATAAGGGTATATTGTCTTCATAAAAATAAAGGTCGGGAAGGTAAATTAAAGATGGATACAATGACCATACTGCACCATAATGAACCTTGTCTGCATACTTTTGGATACCAGGGAATACGACCAGAGCAGGTTTCAGAGGCACGTTGAAAAACTCGGTATAAAGATCGAACTGTCTAATGATTGTTCAGCCTTAACCCCATTTACATTGGGAACCCACCAGACCAATAGCGAAAATACAATCTTCATCTCAGGTGGAAGCTGTTTTCCTTCTGTCCTGAAAAATATGATCAGTCTTCAGAGAAAAGACTGCCTTGTTGGGCTGGATCCAGAGTGGGATGTTTCCCTGAAACAGGATCTCTACAGGATCTATTTTCCTGTCATCCTGATCTGTGGGGGCGGGGAATCTTCTCTGTCAAGAATGCAGTCCATGAAGTATCATGACAGGATATCAAAATCATCACTGGTTTACGTTAACTCAGATCCTGTCAAAATCCTGTTTAACAGACCTGAAAGAATCTTTAAAATATTTGAACAGTATATGACATAGTTGACCCTGAAAAGCTCGCTCGATATACAGGTCCGGTATTCCGATGTGGATCTTCTGGGTCATGTCAACAATGCGACTTTTTTAACATATTACGAACTTGGCAGAATAGATTTTTTTAGAAATTTCATAGATGATCTGGCAGAGATAAGGTTTGTGATTGCACATATAGATGTGGATTTCTTCAGCGAGGTAAGGCTTGGAGACATGCCTGTCTGCACTACAACAGTCGAGAAATTAGGTAATACAAGCGTTACTTTCAGGTCCGATATATCCATAAGAGGTGAAGTCGCATCTGCCTGTAAAGCTGTTCTTGTCTATGTTGACAAAGAAAACAGGCCAAGCAATATACCGGAAAACCTCAGAAAGCACCTTGCTGGTTGATCTATAGATATGTGTTAAGTCGGCAGCATAAGGTAAGGTATCCACCCTGGTACCGGTGGCGAGAAATAAACAAGATCGTAAAGGGAGAGATGTATCAATATATCAATATATATCGAATTCCTGAAATATACCACGATTCCGTAAAGGATCCCCATTATGAACATGTCCATTATGTAAAGCTCCCTGTATAAACCCGGGTAGGCCTGTGGTTCGAGGAAAATATAGTTCATATACAGCAGCATGAAAAGCGCAGCCTGAATGATCACGGCATACTCTCTTCTTGTATAACGGCACAGATAGTTGAATACTACGAATCTGAAATTAATCTCATCTATGAAAGATATCTCATAGAACATATAAAATGGCGAGAGATGCTTCAGTGCAAAGAAATATCCCCATATGAATAGACAGGTTATCAATATCACCCAATCCTTGTTGCTCATGAATTGCAGTGCTTTTTCTCTGAGAGATGGATCGTAGAGAACAGTCGCTATAAGCATAACTGGCGCTATTATCAGGTATAACACGTAAATGAACCCAGAAAGATTCAGATCATATGTGAAAGCAAGGAAAGAATAGAATAAAAAGAAGATCAAAAACTCAGTAAGGAGAAACAGATAAAGGCTGTATTTTCCTGAAGGCATTCTCAACCAGTGATTTGTTCGTGATATACCACATTATCGGTAATGATATAATTACAAGAACCATTGAGAATACGAACTGCTGCCCGAGACTGAATGCAGGCCATATTGTGATACCGAAAGCGGACGCGTATAACAATATTATCCCAATCATGGAAAACATCATTGACTCAAACTCAAGAAATACTGTTTTCCTTTCCTGCCTGAATGCAATGAAGGAGAATGCAGCAAGAAATCCTGATAATAATGCACTAGAATTCATTAGAATATAGTAAAAAGCGGAGGATTCTGCCAGTGAAACCAAAGATGGGAAGAGCCATATCAGAAGCAATAAAAATGATATGATGGCTATAAGAAGCGGATTTCCTGAAAACCTAATGTTGTGGAAACTGTCAACAAGGATTATCATAATAAACCCTTCCAGAAAAATGAGAAAGTTCATGCCAAAAAAGAATGACTCGTTTCTGAAATATCCGTAAGATACACCAATAGAGAATTNNATGGACATGATTTTCCCTTTTCCAAGGTACCATAATGAGGCAAGAGTCAGTGAAACCAGAAGCACGGATTCAATCATAAGCGGAATTACAAGGATCGATATTGTCAGTGCAACGATGCTTGGTATCAGCCCGGTCACCCCTTCGCACTGGCAACCAAGTATGGTCGCAGCCCCAGAGAATATTGAAGAAAATTTCGTTGAACTGTACCTGTATGTTCTGTAAATCAAAAGATAGTTGGCTGCAAGTATAACTGAGATTAGCGGGTAAATAATCATCGTGATTATGCTATAAGTAAATACAAAATA
>DAQB01000147.1:3297-5175 GCA_002502705.1 Thermoplasmatales archaeon UBA582
ATCCGCAACAGACTGGATACAATAATCATAAAGAGAAAGATACCGGACGAAACAACAGGCAAAGCCCATCCGGACCGCTGGAAAATTTTCAGATACGCCGATATGTAAAGGAGATTGATTGCAACGAATGGGATAAAGGCTATTGTACCAAGTAACAGGATTGATGCTATTATGATAAATATGATGCTTAATGGGAACAGAAATCTGGAATATCCTGCACCTGAGAGAATAACTACTGCCGGCAGGATTACAAGCGACATTTCAGATGCGATCAACATTTCGAGATTTCCAGAGTAGAATATTGTTTGATATGCATCCAGAAGCAGGAAAAATATTGCGTAAAGCAGTGCGATCAGAATTGTCGCAAGAAGTCTTCGCTTCGTATTCATATTAGAACGAACCATATCGAAATCAAGAGCAGAAGCAAATAAAAGTTTGAGAAAATAAATGCATTTCGGAACTGTTTCTTGTTATAGTGACTTGTAGAAATCATCGCAAGACGGTAAATAAGATAAGCATCGGAAATTAGGGCAACGATATAATAGACTATCCCCACATGAATTGATGTTATCAAAAGCGGGATAAGAGAATATGCAACAAGTATTATTGTGTTAACGATGATCCATCTGAATCCAGCTTCAATACCAACAAGTGAAGGCAACATTGGAACCCCTGCACTCTTGTAATCCTCTTCCCGGTAAGATGCGAGAGACCAGAAGTGGGTTGGTGTCCACATGAAAACAAGGAATGCTATGAAAAGTGCAGTGTATGATACGTTATCGCTGACTGCTGCCCATCCAGCAAGGGCCGGAAAACTCCCCGCTATACCGCCTATTACAATGTTCCATGATGTTCGNNGTCAGTAGATTAATGAAAAAATAAGCAATGAACATTGAAACTAAAAGCATCCCTGCAGCTAAAGAGAGGAAATAGTTCTTTGTTCTGCTGTTGAGGAGAATATTCCTGTACTCAGTTCTCTTCATTGTGGAATCTATATCCATATCGTAGATATTATTCAAAATGCTTGCAGAAAACGATGCCAGTATGCCTGAAATTAAAAGAGGGATTATTAATATAAATTTAGAAATTGCCTGAGGATCAGAGACAAAACCTGTCACAGCTACAAGGGCGACTAAAGTTGTAATTCCCCCCTTCGCAATTTTGAGGAAGTCCCTGATTTTCATATAGTCTTTTCATCTTTTGCTGTAATATATAGAATGCTCTGGTCATTGTATGAATACGCGGCAGGCGAATAAATCGCAGATGAGGAAGATGATGCATTTGTTACATTAATAGTGCCAACTGAGGTGCTTGGGTGATAGAGATCCCAGTAAGTGTAATTTCCAGGTGAAATAAAGAAATAGTAGCCCTGTGACATATTGCTGGTTGCATTTACACTTGCTATAACGGTATAGTCGGTGCTATTCTCATTATTTCCACTGTTTATCACGAGGGTGTGTGTCAGGTTGTCCTCGTTGACAAGGGTGAAGTTTACAAGTGTGCAGGCAGACACAGTGATCGTTGGATTAACACCACTGGTCTGTGAATAGTTCCACCCATTTTTGTCTGCAAACAAGGTCTGGTTGAGAAGGGAGGTGTAAACGTAGACATTCCCGTATTGAGAAGANNTGACAAAGTCTGATTAAGAATGGAAGTGTAAACGTAAACATTCCCGTATTGAGATGAATTCTTCCCGTTAAAGTAGGTATATTCACCTGTTGTGTTAAAAGCAAAAGATGCAGTTGAAGTCTTGTTCGTTGTATTGATTATAGCAGTATAGTTATGCAAAGACGGGACAGCGCCGGAGGAAAGGAAAAGGGAGTAATTTGCATGTGATGCATCCTTGACAGTGAAGTTTACAAGTGAGGTCTGTGGAAG
>DAQB01000003.1:0-1131 GCA_002502705.1 Thermoplasmatales archaeon UBA582
GTGCCCGGTGTGACTGATGATGCGACCTCAAGAGGCAGCGACGACATCCTTGAAACCTCGAACAGGCCGGGCAACCCTGCCTCATAATATATGAAAGAATCCGAATTTATGCATATCCTGCCGCTGATGTGCACGGATTCATTCTTATAAAGCACACGGCCGTAAGAAGCGTATGTCCTGCCTGAATCAACCCTTGCGTTTGGAATCGTAAAACCATGATCGAGTATCCTGTCTATCAGGTACCGGAAGGAACCGCCTGCGTTGTTGTATACTATGATTGTATTGTTATCTATCTCATGCGCAATGTCTATCAGAAGCTTCCTGTCGATTTGATTGTATATGCGATCATCAATGGATACAGATGATATGTGACCTCCAATCAGCTTTGGTATTATCCTTACATGGGGTATTTCAGGATCCGGATCCATGAGATCGCCGATACCGAGAAACCTAAGATCCATGAGGGATACATACCTCAGGACAGGATTTATGTCTGAATTGTAGATCTTGAATTTTCTGCTGTATCCTATGCATGATACTATGGAAACAATATCCCTGAATTTGGATGGCTTTGAGAATATCTTCAATCCAGTTACGATTCCATGCATTGTCTTCTCTTCAGAAAATTGAGTCCGGATGTAACCTGAAAAGGAAAGATCCGATTCCAGCCTTTCGAGATCGAAGCGATCTCCTGTAACAAAAAGCCATGATCTGTTCTGGTTCAATGTCTTTTTAATCTTACCGTCACGCATGAACCAGAGTGATATCCTATCGGATCCGGTTCCATTGATAAGTGTTTCCGGCATGCGTCATCTTTTCCCTAACAGCGCGTTAATCTCTCTCTGCATTTCTATCAGGATGGAGAAAATGAAACCGATTTCAGGATCCATGAGTGAATACGATATCTCAGCGGAATGCCTCCTGCCCTTTGACACAAGATCCATGGATATTTTCCTGTCGCTTGTTACCATTATCGACTGCATCTTTTCTATCAGGCCTGCTATTCTTTCCAGAGACTGCCTTGCGGTTGGCGTTGTTCGTCCCGTTTCATCACCTCCCATGAATTTCCTTTCATGCGCTGGCCTGTAAATATGTGCTCGTATGTCCATGGGCCGCCAAAAGAATAGAAAA
>DAQB01000003.1:1190-3653 GCA_002502705.1 Thermoplasmatales archaeon UBA582
GACTGCACTGCTATAAAATATGGCATGTTATCTCCATCTACAAGGATTGTCTGTAGCTGGTGCGGATTCACAACCCTCTGGATCAGTATCTCCAGATCGTCAAGTATCATCACCCTTGCGTCTATTATTATGCCGTCCGATATGAGAAGGTGAGCCCTGTCGTTGAAGCGGCCGATGTATTCCATTGCCTCCAGGATAACTGATATCCTGAAGTGTGGCTCCCNNCCTGCATGTGGAAAAATCGTTTATCCTTGGGTTAAAAAATGAGCAAATGGCTCAAAACAGGGCTTCCTGAGCTCTGATCTATTAAACATTCTCCTTCCAGGTTCATGCTTTATTTTTCCATAAAATGCCCGCTAAGGATTATAATGAAATCTATAATTACAAAGCATGGCACTCAAGGGAATAATAATGGCAGGCGNNCAGGCCGATAACGTATTCCATTCCAAAGCCCCTGATTCCAATAGCAGGCAGGCCGTGTATCAGCTATCTTATGGAATCATTCTATAAGGCATCAATAAAGGATTTCATAATAACGACAGGATATAAATTCCAGTCGCTCATCAACGGTGTGCTTGAGTCGAAACATCAGGACCAGAATGTCCTTTTCTCTGTGGAAAAGGAACCTGCAGGCACTGCGGGTGGCGTAAAGCTTGTGGAGAACTTCCTTGAGGACACATTCATTGTTGGCAGCGGTGACATACTGCAGGACTTTGACATATCTGAAATACTCAGGCAGCACAGGAAATCAAACGCAAAAATAAGCATAGTTCTCACCACAGTGGATGATCCGTCGCAGTTTGGCATAGCTGAGGTGAAGAACAATACAATAAAGAAGTTCATGGAAAAACCAGCTCCGGACAAGGCATTCAGCAACCTCATAAACACAGGTCTTTACGTTATCGAACCGGAAGTGCTTGACCTGATACCTTCAGGTGAACCATTTGATTTTGCAAAGCAGCTCTTTCCTCTTATGCTTAAGATGGGAGAGAAGATAGGTGCTGTTACAGGTAAAGGTTCCTGGCTGGATACAGGCAGGCCCCATGACCTGATAGAGGCAAACAAGATGATGACCTCCCAGTACGGAGAGGAGGGAGTACTCAAGAATTCAACCGGAAAAATAATACTCAGGGGCAAGCCGAAGATCGGCGAGGGCACAACTGTGACGGGTCCGTCATATTTCGGTGATTCTGTTTCGATCGGGTCAGGTTCCAGCATCTCCGGATCGGCAATATATGGAGATTGCAGGATAGGCAGAAATGTTGAGATCGTTGATTCTGTCGTCATGGATTCTGTGAGGATAGATGACAGGGCAAAGATATTCCGTTCGGTTATCATGAATGGAGACACGATTGCAGAGGATTGCGAAATAACTGACAGCGTTCTTTCACAGAAACTGAATCTTCAGAAAGGATCCAAGGTTTTCAATGTTGCACTCCATTCAGAAACAATGGATTATGAATAGATAATATTACTTTAAAATATCAATTATCAGAGGAGCCCGGCTTTCTGCAATATCAGTAGATCCTCGGTCGTGAGCTGCTCGCCGTTCTTGAACTTATCAAAAAGAATGGTGGCTTTTTCCTGTATTTCTGACTCCTTCTCCTTCTTCTTGGTTGCCTTGTTCTTCGTCCTCATGGAATAGATTGCCTTTTCCATGTCACGCAGGTCATTCTTTGCCTTTACGAATTCCTGGTGTTCCTTTTCAGCTTCCTGGTTGTATTTTATGAAGGATTCATGCATTTCGTCTGCCTTTCTTCTTGTCTCGTCAAGTTCCTGGAGAAGCACGTTTATCTCCTCGCTGAGTCCGGAAATCTTCTGCGAAATTTCCTCAACCTGCTTCTTCATGGTTTCGCCCTCGTCCTTCTCCTTCTTCATCTTCTGGACTATGTCTTTAATGATATCATTCTGGCCGATTGTATCCTCGAAGACCTTCTTCATCTTCTTTATCTCGTTTGTTAGCTTCCGGATCTCAGATACAACCTTCTGTTCCTCGGTCTTTGTAAGCTGCGTGGTCTGCTGCTTTGTCTCAAGCCGCTGCAGTTCACGTTCTCTTCCCTTAATATCCCTTATGTCAATGTCTTTTACAGGAACCTCTCCCCTGACCTTGCGGTATTCTTTCCTGAAATCCTGGTATTTGGAATAATGTTCCTCCTTTTCAGCCCTTAGCTTCTGGACCTGTTCTATGAGGGCGCTCTTCTCGGCTATCTTTTCCTTTGCGGCATCACGAAGTTCACGGACTTTTGCGTTGAGCAAGTCCCTTTCAGCGGCAAATTTCTGGGATTCCTCAGAAAGTCTGTCCCTGTTCCTTACGTGTTCTTCCACGATATTCCTAAGAGCCTCGCGCTTCTCTTCAAATTCGTCTAAAAGCTCGGTCATGATCACCCTTCGTTAAAAGCCTCCCTCTATTCCTGAACGAGATAAATATCTTTCGCAATTTTGTAACAGTTCAGTCTGATGTGC
>DAQB01000041.1:0-2329 GCA_002502705.1 Thermoplasmatales archaeon UBA582
TATTGAACAGAAGGCCTCCATTCTTCTGATGTTGACATCCGCAGTAATCTTTGATCCCCTTTTTGCCGAATTATACCATCTTTGTAGTTCGGCGTTTATCTTTATTCTTTTAAACTTTCTTTTTGCCATGAATGGTTCATGTGTCGGGAGTATATAATAGTGTTTAAACCATATTGGGTATTAACCCGACCGGCCCCATNNGTAACGCCAGAATCCCAAAAATTATTACAAATATTATGCTTGTCCAGTAAGCTACCTGACCTCTTTGTGAAGTGGAATAATCATGCATTATTGCCTTATTTCTGGCTATCATACCCATAAGTATTCCAGGCCCTATCAGGACAAACACGAATACCACAAGCAAGTCGAGGACACTGTTTATTAATTGTGTTGCTGGTATGACTAGCGCTATTATGACTGCTGGAAAACTTTCAAGGATATAAACAGTTGATGATTTTTCTCTTTTGATTCCGATAGCTTCCATGAATCCCCATGCACTTCCTAACGAGATCACCACGAGGGCAAGAAATGCAGCCCCCATTAGGCCTATTCCAAAAAGATACGGGGAATAAACTCCAGCTATTGCCGAGAGCCCCTTGGAAAGTTGTGGAATTGATGCAAAGTTCATATTCGGACCCATTCCACTCATGGACATTTCCACCACAACCATCAGCATTTCGGAAACAATTGCTCCAAACAAGGTTTCGATCCTCATCGATTTAAGAGCAATTCTCTTGAATTTTGAATGTTTTTCGTTGGCAACACCTCCAGCAATTTCTTTATCCGGATTTTCCTTTCTGATATGAGAGATCTTTTCCGCAGTTGCAGATGCCTGGAAGAAGAGCATAAAGGGCATAATGACTGCACCAACATTCACAGCAAGTATGAATAGAAAGCCTGACGAAGGAACAAGATAGACAGGGTTGTAAGGTTTAATTCCCCTAACCATAAGAGTTGCTAAAAAAGCAACTATAAGGGAGGCTGATACAGCGACTAGAATATACTCGGTTAGACCATACTTTCTCCGGATTACAACTGCGAGATGAATCAAATAAAAAATTGGAAGCGAAAAAATTATTGGAACACCAAAAAAAGAAAGCCCTATTGCAATCCCAAGATACTCTATAATATAAGTTATGACATCAGTGAACACCATCGGCATTGTTGTAAGTAGAGCAATATTATGAGAATAGTTATCGCGTATAACCTGGCCGAATCCTTTTTCTGTTGCTACCCCGATCCTGCCAGATGTTTCCTGTACTATGTAAAGTGGTATTATAAGAAGGACTAGAAACCATACGAGACCATACTTGAACACTGCACCGGTCTCAGCCGCACCTATAGTACTGCTTGCGTCCATGTCGGCCATCATTACGAGCCATGCTGGCCCGAAGAATTTCAAGTAATTCCGCAAATTTTTTTTATTTTTCGTGATTTTTCTAAATTGAAATTAGGTGCTCCTAAATAAATTTTTGTTGAAACCGCTTTTTTAATAGTTTAAATTGATAAATTTGAGATTAATAAAAGGAAGAGTTCCCCACCTACTCATTACTTAATTTTAAATTCGAGGCTTATCAAAATTTTATATCTCGATCCTTGGAATTCAAATTTTTATCTTATCATCCGATTGGGGGGTGTTCTTATGTTAAAGAAATCTATTATTCAATAAATAAATGACTCCAGCAGGAACATTCCTAAGATATTCACTTTTGAAATAAGAATATATATTCATGCTTGAATATATAAAAACCACCTACTAGTGCCCGAAATCTCCAGAGATCTTCCTGCATCCGTTTTCCCTTGTTGTTTTCTATGTTCTTCACAACTATACTCTTTATCCTGAAACCTGCCTGCATCATTGCATTCATTGACAGAAACCCCAATGGGACAAGGTTCCCGGATTCATATTTGTCACCAATTNNCCTTTGTCAAGAATCTCAAAGGATTTCTCTCCGATTCTCTTAAGGTCGTTCAAAAAATCATCTACTGTTGATCTATTAGAGAGATCCTGTGGGTCTTCACTGAACCTTATAATATTGTGGTATGGGGGATGCAGGAAAACAATCTGTACATTTTTTATATTATATGATCCAAGCAAACGACGGAAATCAAGGCTCATCGCATCTCCATGATTAAATTCCGTCACAACACCATTTTTGGTGCCTAATTCCTTCGTTTTAGCAGATACTTTGCTCACTACATCACTGTTTAATTCAATTCCAATGGCGTTTCTACGCATCCTTGCTGCCTCAAAGAGTGTAGTTCCGCTTCCGGCAAATGGATCAAGTACCCAGTCGTTTTCTTTTGTATACCGCATCAGAAATTGTCT
>DAQB01000041.1:2364-3358 GCA_002502705.1 Thermoplasmatales archaeon UBA582
GAGGTTAATATCGTTTATTTTATTTGTTCTCTTCTCCGATAGCGCCTTCTTGAGAGATTTTAGATAATATTTTGCCCTTTCGGGTGTATATGAAGCGCTGGCCTTACCGAGATACATTTTGAAGAATTAANNAGGTCTTTCTGGATGAGATCAATTTTTTCCTGTATTTCGTTGATGGTATTCAGGGAAAGCAGATCGTCTACGATTTTAATTCCTTTGTTTGATTCGATCATGATCTTATTTCCATCTGTATTTGATTCCTTGGTTTTCTTAACCTTCGATCGCTCTGAACTTGGAGATTTTGATCTCAATTTAAACGTCTCCTAAATGAAACCTCTGCTTTTTACTGAATTTAATGGGCAAATCTTAAACCTTTTTGCATTATATGTTCTTACCTCTTAAATGATATCGAAAATATATTCTCCTCTTCATGCAGCGGCGATTATGCTTTTGAATTACATAAAAAGGGCGTTTAGAAATGTCAGATAAAGGAGAACCGATCGCAGAGTTCCTGAAAAGTAGAATTCTGAAATATTTCCCTGACCTGAACATTGAAAGTTCAGTCCTCATTGACAGTGGATGGGATAATCATGTGTTAATAATTAACAATGAAATCGTTTTCAGGTTTCCAAAAAACGGTGTTCAGGTTTCGAAGTTGTTGAATGAAATAAGATTGTTGCAATCTTTAAAGGACTTTCCTTTCAAAATTCCCGATTATACCTATATCATAACTGAAGGAGATGTGTTTGGTGGATACCGACTGATCAGCGGTAATCCCTTGAATTCTGTAAAAAAACTTACCAATTCACTCCTGAAGGATTTCGGCATCCTGTTTTCATATCTGTGGAGCATCAAACCTGAAAAATGTTCTGAAATTGGTCTTCCAATCCATTCTCCAGTGACATGGTTGAAGCACCAGAATGGATTAATCACTACTTTTTCCAACTCGCTTAACAGATTTATCCCTGTAGATTTTTTTCGTTCGTTGAAAGAC
>DAQB01000041.1:3415-3628 GCA_002502705.1 Thermoplasmatales archaeon UBA582
GGGGATTTTGCTCTTGATATCGCCGCTATATCAATGGATTTTGACCTAACAGAACTCCTTCCCGTTTTCGAAAGATTTGAGGGCCTTATCAACGTGAATACTTTAAGAAGAATCGGGCTGTATCAGATTATCGAACCTCTTTACGCTGCAGATTATTTCTTGGACCTCGGCAATATTGACGAGGTTTCAAAGAGGTGCCGAATTATAACAGAC
>DAQB01000005.1:0-3855 GCA_002502705.1 Thermoplasmatales archaeon UBA582
GAAACGCTCACGTTATTGACGCCTAGGAACCTGGATATCTCATCCCTGGTTCTCTCCTCCGCAGCTTTTGCGAGAACTGGGTCTTCTGTCTCCACCGGTACAACGACAACCTGCTCTCCAAAGGTATATGCTTCGAAGAGCGGTTTCTGATCGTAGAAATCCCTTACGACAATTACTGGTCGGGCAAGATCCTCCTGGTTCATACCGGAAGGGACCTTGACAACGTACTCGGTTGTAAGGACGGAGGATACGCTGCCTGCTGATATGAAAAGGATTGTATCTATAACCTGCGGTATAAGACCAAGTTCAACCCTTCCAATGAAACGCTGCATGGCATCAATGGGCCTGGTAGCATGGACGACCCCAACCATTCCCACTCCAGCAAGCCTGAGATCAGAATAGACCAGGAAATCTGATGTTATCCTCATCTCATCGAAAACAGTATAATCTGTTCTGACAAGCAGCAGTATATCACCTGTCTTTTCCATTGAACTCTCCAGGCTCGCGTACTGTGTGATTTCACGCATGAGCTCAAGATCACGCGGCTTCTCCATTGTTTTCACAATCTTTCCCATCGATGAAAAGAATTCAGCTAAAGCCTGGACGAAGGTGCTCTTTCCAGCTCCTGGAGCTCCGGCTACAAGTGTTCCATGAACACCGCTGACAAGCCGCTCCATTAATCTTTCATTTATCGAATAATCGGAGATGCTGAGTTTAGTAATTGGTCTTACCGCGGTTATCTCAAGATCGTCTGAAAATGGTGGTCTTGTTATGACTATTCTCATGTTCCTTATCTGCATTACTGTTGCGCCATGCATATCAAGCTCAACGAATGATTCGTCCTCAAATTTACCGCGTTTAACTAGATTCGCAGCAAGATTCTCAAGTTCAGATCGTGTTATCTTAGTATCGAGTTTGTCCAGCCTGACTGAACCAGGCTGCCCCCTCTTGACAAATGGTTCCATGTCTGGTTTCAGGTGTACTGAGCTGGTATCCTCGCTGAAAAACTCCTCTATATTCCTGGATCTAAGATCAGGAGGTTCTATGTATTTGACAGAGATTCCCTTTATCTCCGCTATCTCCTTCTGAACTACATCTCCAGTCACAAGGGTTGCGTTATTTTCTGCGGCACATATCCGAATAAGCTCATCGATCTCACCGCTTTTAGCTCTCTCGATCTGCCAGTTAACCGGCCTTTTACCATAAAAATCAAGAAATATTTTGCCCTTGTTGTGGAGATCACGGAGAAATTTGAGTTCCTGAATGGCTNNGAGATCACGAAGAAATTTGAGCTCCTGCAGGGCGGCTGATCCAATAGATCTTCCCTCGTTTGCCTGGTGTTCTATTTCTGCTATAAGGGCTTCTGCAAGTATGACATGTGACCCATTATGCTTTGAGATGAAACCTGTAAACCTGCCATCTATTATTACTGAAGTGTCTGGCACAAAATCCATGGGGGTTTAAGATTCTCAGGTTAATTAACCGTTTGCAATCGGCTACACTCGATGAGATTAATTTTTCATGCTTCACATGATATATGACCTAAAGCATTCCAGGAAATGATATTTCTTCCAGAAATGCTTTGCATATTTCAATCATCGATGTGTAAAACGAATAACAAAACTTATATACTGATATACATATTGTATAATGACCTCTCATGTTTAACGGAACAGGCAATGTCGATGCAAAGGTACCAGGCAGTACAAGGACAGCGGAAGGATCAAGAATTGCCGGGCACAAAACTGGAAAATCCTTCCTGATTACAATTGACTTTTCCTCAAGCAAACCGATATACAGGCAACTTGTAGACAGGATTATTGCTTTGATAGCATCGGAGGATCTTATACCGGGAGACACACTTCCATCGTCAAGAAAAATGTCATCATTATTGGGCATCAATTATCACACTGTCAATAAAGCATATGACATACTCATAGACGCAGGATTTGCAGAGATGAATCATAAGCGAGTCAAAGTTATAGGCAAAATCAGGAAGAAAAATGATGAAAAGATAGATCCGGACTGGCTTGAAAGGGATAGGTTGATCATTGCTGAAGCCATATCACGTGGGTATTCAAAGCAAAAGATAATGGATTCTGTGGAATCGATTATTGACTCAATTCTTGGAGGAGATAAGCATTGATTGCACTGACCTCATTCTCGCTTCTGATCGGCATAGTTATTACTGCTTTTGTCTCAATTATTTTTGCGATTACACCTTATTTCACTCCGCCTTACATACAGTTTGGTGTCAGGATACCTGATGGTCATGAATCTGATATCTCCTTAAAATCAATAAGGTTAAAGTTTCTGATATCTGAGCTGGCACTTATGATAGCGCTTATTGCACTCTTTCTGATTTATCTGAACGGAATATCTCCGCTAGTTTCTGGAATTTTACCTCTTTTTGACATAATTCTGTCCTTTCTGATTTATCTTAAATTCCATTATTCCACTTTAAAATTGAAGTCTGATATGCAGCCAATCCTTGAACAAGCACAAGTTTCAACTGCTGTTTTTGTTAAGGACAGTCTGGGTGTTCGGCATATTGCACTGCTTTTACCATGGGTTGAACTCGGTATCTTTATAGCAATTGGAATCTACAGATATCCATTTATACCAAACACTTTCCCGATTCATTTTGGAGCGAACGGGCAGCCAAACGGTTATGCAACTAAGTCCATAGAATCAGTCTTCTCTGTAATACTTCTCGTAGGGGTTCCAATCAACGTCTTATTCAGCATCATATCTCTTGCCGTATTGAGAGTCGATCCTTTCCAGAACCCAAGGAGCCCTGTAAAAACCAGAATGCAGATGAGCGGTTTCAACAGAATTAATTTCTATCTGATGCCAGCTATTGCTTTGGTCGTAAATCTTACTCTTTTCGTTTCCTCAGCCACTATATGGGGCATGTTATCGTCCANNGCTACGTTTTCATAGCAATAATACCTGTGATTGCAATTCAGCCCGCCATAATCATTATAGGAATGAAAGTGGGGCAAACCGGCTGGAAGCATTATCCAAATGCAAATAACTCTGAAGACGGCGTAACAGCCAGAGATGATGATTCGTTCTGGAAGGGCGGAGTCATTTATTTTAACAGAAATGACAGTTCCATTATGGTTCCAAAGAGATTCGGATACGGCTATACCTTAAATTTTGCCCATCCAGTAACCTGGATCCTTTTCGCTGCACCTTTCATTGTTCTAGTGGTAATCCTGGCAGTGGTTATTCACATTCTTTAGAAGGTGCCCTCTTCCCTGCGTCTTGCCCTCTTTTCCTTTACCCTTTCAATCTCCTCTTTTTCGGTTTCTGTGGGCTCGACNNACTTCCTCGGTACCTGCCACGGAGAAGAATTCCGGCGGCACCTCCTTGACAAGGAATATTTCAGGCGTGGCCCTGTAAACCTTCCTTCCGGATTCAAGCATTCTGTTTACATCAATTTCCACAACAAGTGTATTGTCTACATGGAAAAGACCTGACACATAGGCTTGCCTGTACGTCTTTGAAAGATGCACCCAGGTCTTGTCTGAAGGCCCGATCCCTGTTTCTTTTATGAACTCAATCTCATCCGGGGTAGTCTGGTAGAATAGCTTATCGGGAATATCATCAGTTGGAAGATCATCCATGTTTACTGGTATAGTGTGACCATAAGTTGCCCTGATACTGGAGTTTCCGTCCCACTGGTACCTCCCCTTCGGCTCTGTTTGCGCGAATGCCTCAATATGATGTGGGGTCAGCCAGCCAAAATGCCTTTTTTCCGCCTTAATTGCTGGAACGATTGAGAAGACCTTTGCCCATCCATGGTCATCCAGCCTTATACCATATCTTTCTGGAAAGTGCCTGAGCATT
>DAQB01000005.1:3988-4110 GCA_002502705.1 Thermoplasmatales archaeon UBA582
TCTATTGTATTTGTCACAGAAAGACCGCTTGTTGAGAAGCTTATTGTTTCATCGCAGCGGTTTGCAAATATACCGTGAACAGCGCAGACATAAATCTTGTTCACTTTTCTCCTCTTCAGGAG
>DAQB01000048.1 GCA_002502705.1 Thermoplasmatales archaeon UBA582
GGTTTCTGGAAACATTCAAGAAGCAACAGCGTTCAGGGCCAGATTTACAGAAGAATTCATAAGTCTATACAGACATATTCAGAAAACTGGACACCTTAACAGCATATGCAACAGGTATGTGAGCATAAAACTGTCACGGGCTGAGTTGGAGTATTCNNCTTCTGGAACTCAAAGATTTCCTGAAACTTGTTGGGAAGCCGCGCGGAAAATATGATATTCTTCTTTCCGTCGCGTCCATAGCATCAGCATTCTCTTCTAATGGGGGTAGGATTATATTTAACAGAATTCTTGGGTTATGAGAATATCTGTGTATAATTGTAACCCTAAATTCCAAGGCTCTAACCATTGTGTGGGCCTTAATATTTGGCACTCAAAATGCTCCATTTCTTTCAAGTTCCATGGGACCGCATTACATCGATCTTTCAAAATCTTTTAATTTTTTACTTTTACGGTTATTATCATTGATAATTGGATTGTTACAGCTATTATTAAGACCCTTATAAATTAGGACTCTAGACTCGTAGTACCAGTAAAACCTCCCATTCAGATCACAGTTAGCAATCGCAACTTCATGAGCTACTAGTAAGTAGCTAGACTTGTATCGTTAAATATAAGTTTCTTAAGCACACCATTACAGTTGAGGAACATAGACTCTTGNNACAACTTTCGGGACGCTATGAGTTGAGGAACATAGACTCTTGAAATAACCAGAAAACTTGAACGTATGGTAATACATGATGGGATACTAATTCATATTCTCTAACTAAGAGTGAAAAGATTTGCGGAATTGTGTGGAAAGAGTGGAATTTAAACTTAGCGAGGTGGTAATGAACCAGTGAACTGATATAGTTATATTGACCCTCAAACCTGATACACGTAAGTCAAATGAGCGTATAAACGAAATGAGAATAGACGAACAGCCATGTCAAAATGTTTCAAAGGGAAATTTTCCAATAACTGCTAGGTCGATTTCGGGACTTTTCCATTACATCATGCCACTTATGGAGATCTATGTTCAAGTGGATAAATGGGTCTGTTTATCTATTTATTCGTTTATTTTTACCTTATTTTAACTCCCGATGCCGTATTTTCTCGTTCGTTTATTGTGTTCACTTTTGTTCGCCTATTCTTTCGGTTATTGGCTATATCCGAATAAGCGAAAAGATATAGAAAACGCCCATAACAGGGCATAATGAACTTATCTTAAGGTCGATAAACAGGTAAACGGATCTATGTATCTATTTATTTTGACTATTCATTGCATGTTTATGCCGTATTTTCCTTAAAATTTTGGATTTCGCTTATTTTTCGGATATTCGTATATATATCCGAATATTGTTCGTTTATTTTCGGCTATCCGTTTGATTATTGTAGATTTTCTATGCCTATTTGTTTTCATAGAGTTTTAAATGTCCATACTGTATTTTCATGTTCACTTATGTTGTCCCTAAAAGAGCAAAAATGCATATTTATTTCCGAAAATAGACACCTCTCATAAAATAAACGAAAATAAATAGACATTTCCGAAACATAAACAGACCCCTTATAGAGGATTAGCCCGAAAGAAGAATGGAAACGCTATCCTGTGTAAATCCATTCTTCTTTCCATTATCCCATATATTGAGACGGTCCTCTCCAACTTCGCCATCTTGATAAAATGTTTGGCGGTCCTTTTCACGAGATCTATCATCTTCTTTCATTCGTCCTTTTTTCAGCAGTCCTAAGCGTTCTGCTCCCTGTAAAATTGCCCTATGGCATTGTTATACTAATTGTGAATGTAATCGATTCTCCGGCTGGTGTTAGTAGGACAGGAGAGGCCAGGTTGAAATTACCACCGACGAGACAGCCGAAACGGAAAAGAAGCTAAAAAGAAAAAAATGGGAGTAGATAAGAGCATTGGAAGCTATGGGGGTTCTGGAGTCATTCATAGGATATGTCAAAATAAGAGGAGGTTTCAGACCAGCAAAATCCATTAGAATCAGAGGCCTCATGCACAGGTATCAGGAATTTTCATCAGAGGCGTTCGTAGCGAAATGGGAGACAGATCGAAAAAGTAGTACATTTCCTTGATTGATATTAGATCCTTTTTCTTGCTGCAGGAAACTAAAATTATCAGCCTAAATTGCCAGTTGTTAAAACATGAGGCATCCTAGTGTAGTAAAATTATACAGAATAGCCCTGACAAATAGTCATGCACACCTAATGATCCACTATTCTTGAGTGCCTAACTCAAATAATTTATTAAACAGCATTTCAGAAACTTTCTTCCAGGTATATTTATTCAAGATTATTTCCTGTACCTTTTCAAAAGATTCAGTTGGATATTCTAAATTGCTGAATTCAAGTATGTTTCTTTCAATGTCTTTCACGTCGTGAAGTGAATATCTTAAAACCCCGAGGGATTCAAACTCATCAAAAGCGCCTCTGAGCGATTCGTCCACAATAGCACGATTTCCAGCAAATAATGCTTCTAGTACTACAAGACCAAGATTATCACATTTAGAGGGAAAAATAAATATGTTAGACATTGAATATACCCTTTGCAGTTGCTCATCATCTATCCTTCCATGATAAACTACCCTGTCCATATTATATTTAAACAGATATTCAAGTTCACCAGAACCTACTATATGCAGTTCATATTTTTCCTTATTTTCCAAAGAGGAAAAAACATCAAGAATAAGTCCAATTCCCTTGCATGGGTTCAGCCTCCCCACGAATAAGAGCCTCGTAATTTCTTTACCATTAACTCCTTCATTATTTATTATTATATGAAATGGCTTTATTCCTGAAGGAATGTAAAAATTATCAAATTTCCCGGATGGCAAAGTCTCTTTAAATTGAGGTGAACCGTAGTGAAAGCAATCAATCCTTGGCCAAATAAATCTCTTTTTTATAAGGAATTTAACTAAATGATTGCCCATAGTTGGTAGCCATTCATGGAGGCTCCCAACTACCACTGGTCCTTTTGGTATAAAGGAGGAAAAATGATTGTGCAACAAATAGATAATATCTGCGTTCCGCGTTGCTCTGTTAATTTTCTGAATGTATCTCCTATTAAGAGGATATCTAAATATATACCATATAATTCTTGCAAAAAAATCTGGAAAACCAACTGATGATAATTTTATTCTAAAGAAATCGTATTTTTCTAATGTTATTGTATCAATATAAGGAGCATTCAGTACTGCTACTATTTCTTCAGTTGAGATACGTTCTCTATCATATGAACCTGTCTGAATGATAGTGATATGGAGCTTATCTTTCAGGTGATCGGGGATGTTTTCAATATAACTTAACAGGGTTCTTTCCCCACCTCCCCCCGTTCTCAAGTTTGAGCCGATCATGAATACTATTTTCTTTTTCAACAACTTTCTACCATCCCCAGCAGGTCTATGATTATATTCTGGAATATCTGGTAATGCTATTTTACCTGTTTTCGATGTTCAAGAACAAAATATCTGTTATTTTTTGGTCTAAATATACCACATTTACGTAATCCCTTAGCCACCTTTTGCGATTCTGACCTCCAAATGTTCCTCCAATTATATCTATTATCTTATAATCGATAACTTTCGATTTAAATCTCGAAAGGAGTATACTCAGATCTGCATCTTCTCCTCCATTTACAAATGTTTCATCAAAAGCCGTAATTCTTTCCTTTACCAAAAACTTGGAGCTTAAAATAGAGAAATCCCCAGTTAGGGTGAAAGAGTATACGGTCTTATACAATATTCTATCGAATAATCTATTAGACACCTGCCTTATTTTTGGTAAATATTTAGATAAAATCTCGTACTCCAATTTGTAAAACTCGCCCATCCTTTTAATATTTAGATAAACTCGTTTGCACTGTAAATAAATGAAAAATGGAATTCTTCTAGCACTCCCGATTCTTTGTGGCATTGAATGATATATTTCTCTCTTTGTAAACACTGAGAAATAGCTATTGTTGTCTATAGATCTGAGTTCCTGTAATAGTAGTCCCACATGATCGTATTTAATTAAATCGTCATTCGAAACCACAACCCATTTCGGATTGTATTCCATTGCCTTTTTTATGCCGACATTGCAATTATGTGCATAGTTAAAATAAGGGTCTGGAACCTCTCCGCTCTCAACGAATATTATGTGAAGGCTTTTGAATATATTTTCCCTGCACTCCTTTGCATACTTGCCGTTGAAGTCTGCAGTTGGTATCACCACAATGATATCTTTGTCACCATCAACCTCACGGATATTTGCAATACCCTTTGGTCTCTCCCTCATCCACTGTATCAGTTGTTCACGATTGTCAAAGCCATTGTAGAATTCTATGATCTTGTTGGGATCATTGCTGGTGTAGTAGTTGTTGCGATAATCCACTAAACTGAAAAACAGAGGGATTTCAGAATATGTAACTGGAGACTTCTTTCTACTATTCTTAACTGTCATTTAAATCAGCATAAATTGAAGGAATATCATACTTTTGCACTTATAAACGCCTTACCTGCTATGCCGCGAAGTAATAAAATTTTTTGCTGAAGTATTCATAGGAAAGCATGCAAGATCCCCTTAGATTTTATCCCAAGTTTGAGTTAAACTCTATTCGGGAAAGACATTTTAACCAGAAACTTTCCCCAAACAATGCTTAAGATACGGTAAAAAGGCTTTCTCATGAACAACATGTCAATATGCGGCCTTTTTCCATATGAATCTATCGCACTATTACAGTGAATATTCAATATATTACTTAGCCATTGTATGTTCTGCATTGCTGTTACAAGAGAATTTTAGGCCTAATGTTTGCGAATCTATCAAGCTCCTTTTCATATCCTATGAGCTTCTTGTAATAATCTACAGTATGCATCTGCGGGATATCTTCCAGACCTTCACTGCACCTTTTTATGATCTCTTCCACTCCTTGTGCAATATCATACTTAGTCTCAAATCCCATAAGTTTCTTTGAAAGATCAAAATTGACCCTGTATGACCGATTATCAGGATCACCGTACAGTTCGATCCTACAGTCTTCCCCAATCTTGTTACTGATCATTTCAGCCACATCTCTAATCTGCACGTTCTGTTTGTTATTCCCCACATTGATGAATCTCCCTCCTATTTCATCATTGTCGGATTCGATCGAAGAGATAAGTGCCCTTGATACGTCCTTAACATGTATGAACGGTCTGTACTGATTCCCGTCCCTCATCATCTTGATTACATGATTCTTATATCCGTAAAAGGTCATTGCGTTTATTACCAGATCAAGTCTGAATCTTTCGGAATAGCCGAAGACCGTTGCAAATCGAAGGGCTGTGCTCCTGAACTCCTGGTCATTGAGGGCAAGATTGTCCTTCTCAACTGCTATGTTGGCCTCCGCATATGTTGTAAGTGGATTTACAGGTGTAGTTTCTGTGCAGATGTCATCCCTGAAGCCATACACAGAACAAGAGGAAGCTACGACGTATCTCTTAGCCCCGAGCTTCTTAGCGAGCCTAGCTATCCGCACACGCCCGATATAATTTATGTCCCATGTAGCAATCTTGTTGAGATTTCCTGATGGATCGTTGGATAATGCAGCGAGGTCAATGACAGCATCGAAACCCCTAAGGAGATCCGGATCGCATGTCCTTATGTCTTCCCTTAGAATGTTTACCCCTTCATATTCATTTTCGAGATCGGAATAATCAAGAAAACCACGATCCATAACGGTAATCTCATGTCCTTTCCTCTTCAGATCTGGGACGAGAATTCTTCCAATATATCCTGTTCCACCTGTTACCAATAAATTCATTCAATCACACCCTGTAATTCTTAAGTATAAAATAAAGGATTTTATAGATCATTTATAGAAGGCCACTCCCTGTCCTTAGAAGATATCTCAGAAGGCTCCTCAGGCCACTTTATCCCCACATTCGGATCGTTCCATATTATTCCTCCTTCGCTGTCCTTGTTGTACTCGTTCGTAGCTTTGTATAGAACAACTGAATCATCCAAGGCAAGGAAACCATGTGCGAAGCCTTCAGGTATCCAGAGCATGCCCATGTTCTCCTCGCTCAAGATGGCGGAGATGTATTTTCCGTATGTGTCCGAATCCTTTCTCAGATCGACACCCACATCAAATATCATTCCTTTTACAACACGGACCAGTTTCCCTTGGGCATACGGTTCTTTCTGGAAGTGAAGACCCCTTAGCGTTCCCTTCTTCGAGAAGGACTGATTATCCTGCATGAATTCTCCACCAATGCCGGAGGATTCGAAAGCAGTCCTCTTGTATGTCTCCGTGAAATACCCACGATCATCCGGAAAAATCTTAGGTCTTATAAGAAACGTTCCCTTAATATCCAGCTCAATGAATTCAAACGGCATCCTGCTTCACCTTACCCAGGTATTCTATGGATTTATTTAAGTCGTCGAACTGTGTGGAGAGAAACGAGTGTGCCATCTCATTATTCAGTGATGAATCGTATGGCCTGCTGGCTTTCATATTCGGTACACTGTCGCTCAGGCTTATCATGCCTGTATCGATCTTCAAGATATCCTTTATCTTAAGGGCGAACTCGTACCTCGACATCCTCCTCCCTGAGATGTTGAGGATTCCATGCGGGGATTTTACGATGACCTCCTTTATGGCTTTAGCGAGCATAGTGGCATGTACAGGAGAATAATAGGAATCTATGCAATTAACTGTTCCACCTTCGCGAAGGGTCTTCACAACAAAGAGCGGAAAGTTCATCTTTACTCCGTACACTCCTGAGGTGCGGATAACGAGGGAATTATCATATGAGAGGGCATACGCTTCCCCGATGATCTTGCTTATTCCGTAGTAGTTTATCGGATTTGGCACATCCTCCTCCGCGTAGTTGCCTTTCCGTCCATCGAAAACATAATCGGTTGAGACACCNNAGACATGAATGAAATACGATCCAGTCTTGGAACACGCTTTTGCCATATTCTTTATAGCGATCGCATTGACTGAATATGCATCCAGTTTATCCTCCTCACAGCGATCAACATTGGTCTGTGCCGCTGCATTAATAACAACATCTGGATCGTATTCGGAAATCGTATTCATTATCATCCCAGGGTCCTTTAGATTGAGATATATACCTGCTGGATCCTTTCTGGAAGTACCCATTGCGCCGGGAAACAATCTCACGAGTTCTGAACCGAGCTGCCCGTCTTTTCCTATTACTAGAACCTTCATTATTTCATCTCATCTTTATAACATAGCACATTGTAAAATAGATTATATTGATATATTTTAAGAGAGAAATGGGTACTTATATACATTTCATTGCTCCACCGATGAATCCCTTCCAAGTATAAGACGCATAACTTTTTTTGGATCATTTCCGACTGAGATTCTTGCATTAGGTCCTATTATGCTGTTTCTTATCGTAGCCGAAGAACTGAGATCNNTCCATAAGGATTGAATCTTCTATGTCAGAGTTATTGACCTTGCAGCCTGTACCTATGCTTGTGAAGGGTCCAATGTAACAGTTGTTTACTATCGCATTTGGACCAATGTAGCAGGGACCAAGGATTGTGGAATTCTCATTAACCTTGGCAGATGGATCTACAAACACTCGGCCTGAGATATTCATCCTTATCAATGAAGGATTATTTGGTATTTTATCCAAAACGAGACGGTTGCATTCAAGAAAATCTTCTACTGTTCCGGTATCTTTGAACCAACCATTCACGATAGAATATCCTATTCTTTTTCCTCGGTCGACCATATCCTGATATGCCTCAGTGATCTCATATTCACCCCTCTTGGAGGGTTTTAGTCTGGAGATTACATCGAATATCTCCGGTTTGAGAAAATATACCCCAGCTATGGCAAGATCGGACTTCGGTTCTTTCGGCTTCTCTACGAGGTTTACAATCTTCCCATCTCGGACTTCTGCTATACCGAACTGTGAAGGATTCTTAACCTTCACGAGGGCAAGCATACCATCCATTTCATTCGTTCTATATGCATTATAAAGAGAGGATATTCCGTCATTCAGGTAATTATCTCCTAGGAATACTATGAAATCTTCGCCTCCAACAAAATTCCTTGTGAGACCTATGGCGTGGGCAATTCCCAATGGCTTCTCCTGATAGGTATAACTTATGTCTATTCCCCATTTATCACCGTTTCCATAATATTTCTTGACCTCTTCTCCGCCAACAGAACCAGTAACAATGTTAATGTCCTTAATGCCCACTTCTATTAGATTTTCAAGAGCGTATTCACTTATTGGTTTTCCAGCTATGGGTAAAAGCTGCTTTACGTCTGTATAGGTGAACGGCCTTAAACGGGTTCCTGAACCACCGTGGAGGATTATGCCTTTCATAGTTAGATGATAAATAATATTTGATTAAACTATCGCTTTCCTTTACGTAAGGGTATAGTTAAAACTTTTTTTCCTAATTCTCTGGATCCCGTGTGCTGCATCATTTAAAAGCTACCTTATTCTTTCCCAGACAGAAGTTTTCAATCTAAACAATTTGCTTATAGATTGTATTTGTATCTTTCTTTTAATAGACTTTCTAGGAACTCGTGACGCTTTACTACAACTAATAACTGAATAAAGAAACACGTTTTCAAGGTTCCTAGGACTAAAAGTCAAAGGTTTTTTTGCTTTAATTAAAACTCCCGGATTTATCTTATCATCACGCTCTAAAACGAGAATTTCAAGATCAGAGAATATCTCATTAAAGTCCTCCAGTATGTATCTCCAATAATCGTATGGATACGCATGATAAGGAAAACCCGTAGGTCTAGTAGTTATAATCAATATGCCATTTGGCCTTAGAACTCCCTTCATTCCATTTACGACGGCCCTCTAATCTTCAGCATGCTCAAGCATTTCGGTTGATATAACAACATCAAAAATATTTTCCCCGAATTTTTCAACTAAAAGTCGAGCATCGACAATTAAATCCACGCCGTCACCTGACACATAATCAATTCCAACGTAGCTATTAGGCGCATATTTCATAATAAAAGGTCTAATAGTGCCATTAACATTACGTGATCGAACTTCCAAAATGTTCTTACCCTTAATTTCTTCTTCATTTATATTAAGAACCAGCCAATTCAGAGCACTATAATGCACTCTTGGTAATTTGTTGCCAATTATTAAACTTTCTATGTAAAGTTGCCGTATTGGGTGTCACAATTCTGTTAGATCGATGTTGATTTCACCTAAACTTTAACCATCTTATCTGGCAGGTCCTCGCTCACTCTTAGAATCTTCAAAAAAGTGATATGGACGGGCTTCATGTTATCTTCCACGCGGGAGACCGAATCTCGTGGAACGTTTCTTATGAGCTTCTTCGCTTTGTTTGATTCATCTTTTGTGGTCGATATGAAATCTCTCGGAAAATCGATTCGCGATAGAAGCATGTTTCAGCAATGTCTCTTTTATTGGAAATAATTGCGATAAGTGCACAAAATGATTCCAACTTTTTTTGCAGCTTCTGTTCTCCGTGCGTGGCCATAATTTTGCTTCCTGTCCCGCTTCTAGTTGTTATCCCGATTCCTTTATGCCTCGATCCAGCCTATTGCCCTCTCTTTTTTAGCACAAAGAAGAGAAGCTTCAACCCGTGATCCTTTACACAGTTAACTAATATTCCTAAGTTCCTTCAGAGTTCACCACCAATAAATTCACCCTCCTTTATGATCGCGAATCCTGAGACATCCGAGTTCTTTAGAGTGGCGTCTATCTTTACGCCTGCCTTCCTGATTATGACACCAGGTAACGCCGTATAACAATAGTTATA
>DAQB01000025.1 GCA_002502705.1 Thermoplasmatales archaeon UBA582
AATCTGAGACCATGTCATTTCCCTGCTCTCAAATATTTTCTTAAGGATGAAAGACCTTTTCTCGTTCTTAAGGACATTTGCCGCAAGTAATATCTCTTTCTCTCCCATAATATCATAATATACACGGAGTTAATTAAGTTAACTCATATTAACTTAAGGACATTTCTATAATCCGATGCTTGCATTATAATATCCAATGATCCAGGATCTGGACGCTGATCTCATTACACAAAATTAGGGATACTATCGGAATGCATGATAATTCAATTATTTTAGTTCTTCATATGTCACCCAGGCAGAGAAGTTATATTTGTCCACCCTCTTTTTGAATAATCGATGCAAGTGGCTAAGATGGGTTGTTTTACTCTCTGATGCATAGCCATGGCAATGTTTTTTCTGGCAATTTTTCACGATTGCTCTAGTTCTTCTTTCCATCTCGCTTAGGCTTTTTCATGTTCTCTCATGGGCTTAAACATATGCCAATCGTTTGTTTTAAGCGCATCTACAAACTCAAGCTCAAAAATGCATAGGCGGTAAACATTCCCTGTCTTATCCCGGGATCTTTGACATCTTTTCAGGGTGAGGGTAATTAATAATATGTATATGATAAAATATTTTGACTCCTATGAACAAAACTTGGAAATTCTTAGGCACAAGTGTCGTAGTTATTGCAATGATAACGCTCGCTTTTGCTGGTATTACACACGATCCATTAAACCACATGAACCATTCTGGAACAAGAGCACAGAGCATTGAAACATCAATAACAGGAAAGACTTATTCGTTTAACATGAATGCAAGTCAGAAAATAAAACTCAACGCCCTTACGATCAGCGACTTTAACAGATATGGCAAATCTATAGACACAAATCCCCTTGATCGCCTCCAGTATCTAGCCGATATGAGCGCAACCCAGTGGTACATTACGAATTATTACAGGATACCCTCGAAGTACAGAGGAATAAGTAAATCGAATGACTTCATCATATTGAGCATGTGGGAACATCAAGACAAATCAGCCATTAAATAAATTGATGCTATAGAAACCTTCGAAATGAATCAGCACCACACAGGGAATAAGATTGATGCAAATTACGTGATGTGGCACCGTGAAGGGGTTCTTATTTCTAACACCACAATAGAATACCATCTCCACAAGGCTTTCATGCTCAAGTACAAGTACTCTAAGAACAATGGATCATTAGTGTATGCCATTATTGAATATAACGGTAAAACAATCCCAGTTGATCCATATATCCGTCTCAATTCATTCACAATACATTGGGGATGGGGCGGCATAATCTCTGGAACAAGTTACAACATCTATGTTAACTTTGCTGGNNAAGCCTTAGAATTTGATGATCTATTTAGCACTCTCTTAGGGGCGGCTGTGTCTGGAATCCTCGGATTTGTAGGAATTGGCGCAGGATCGTTTATTGCAGCAGCTGAAGGTGCAGCAACCGTGGTTGAAAGCCTTGGCGCTGATCTTTCAGGATCATCGACACCCATATATGACGTTGAAAGCAATCTCAACTATCTATTTCAAAATGAATGGGCTGAGACCTCTAATTTTAGATTAGTATTTACACTGAACGCATGGGAATGGGGCTTAGTACCTGAGTATGCAGTTTGGGGAATAACAAATCCCGGAAATCATCTTTTCGAAGTTCTGCGTGAACTGCAACCTTTGGGCACAGAACCAGCGCAACAGTGGGTGACTAATGTGTACAATAATATTGCACAGTATACTGGAATAAACTCAAAGACATTCTATGCATTTGGGAATTGGCCAGAAATAGAGGGGGTAATATTGTCTTATGCTTAGCCTTTTATTCACTCTAGCAGTGATCGCAACCATTTCCGAAGTAATAATTCCTTTAAGCGTTCTTGTATACGCGTATGCAAAATGGATGGCTTTTGAACCGATCGAAATGTATAGAGAGCTTGATAAGCATAAAAAATTAGTTGACTTCTATCTTCCAACAATATTGACTATCGTGATAATTGGAGGGTTTATCATTGCCTCTTACTCCTTTGAAATCCTGAGTGGAAAATATGTTCCGTTCTTATCGCCGATTAAATTTGGATTCTTCATTGCATATCTATCTTTGTTATTGTGGATCGTTTTCAGCCTTGGATTTTCCTCAAGAGATACGTATAAACATCTCATAACGAAATATGGCCTGACTGAAGAAAATGCTAGACGTATTTCCCTATTCTCAAAGAAGAAGATTCTTGAGAACCGTTTTGATAAACTAGACGGACAAAAAAAGTAACTGATCTCCAATTTCTAAAGGTAAATTGGGATAGCTGCTAAGAAAACACCATGTTGAAATTCCATCATTATCCTAATGTTAGCATCCCTTGGCCGGTTTCGACTCACATATTGTTACAAATGTGTGAGTGTGTCCATCCCGCAAATCCCCGATTCTTGAAATGACGAATAATATCCCACTTGCTGAGAAGTTATGTTTGTACATATAAAGAATCTGGAAATTCAGGTTTCTGCGCGCTAAGACAATCAATCCACGGGTCAATTTACAACAATCAAAAGGATAAATAGAGCATAATATAGTCTACCACCATATTATTCAAATTGAATATTTTTTGAATTTCATAAAGTTAATAGTAAGTGCCAAGTGTCATGCCAGCTGTTTTTCTGGCACCATAAGGACTAAACGTATGGCTATTA
>DAQB01000161.1 GCA_002502705.1 Thermoplasmatales archaeon UBA582
CCATTGAGGAACTCGTCAGGGAGAGGTTCAACCTATCCGGTGGTGGTTTCACCAAAGTTTTCAGCACTGGAAAGGTATATGACATATCGCAGACCACACCGATTCCGGGAAAGGCCAAGCCTGTTGAGGAGGATGTGAAGGCCACAACTCTATACAGTACATTGAAAAAGATTGCAAAGGAGCATTACGAGGTAGAGGAATCTCCAATCAATAATGGTGCCAGAGGATATACAGCACATTCAAATGAAGGGCAGAAGATTGTTGTGATGAAGATCCCAGGAGAGGATGTGAATGTACTTCATACCCTGATACATGAGATGTCACATGCCCGGCTTGAGCATCTCTACAGAAATGATATCCCGAGAGGCCTTGCAGAATCAGAGGCGGAACTTTCAACTTACCTGGTAGGAGCTCATTTCGACTTTGACTTCAAGGATAACTCAGCGGCCTATATCAAGGGATGGCTTGATGATGCTAAAAAAATGGAAAGGGCCTTGGAAAGAAGAACCTTGACAGGGTTATGAATAATGCAAGATGGCTGATTAATAAAATATCTTCCACTGTAAGCTAACTGACCTTCTCCTTTATAGCCTATTTATTAGGGAACTCAAGCTAATTAAAAAAAATGGATCTCTTTAACTCTTCGGGGGTAAGTTATAAACACTCATCCATTTACATTATGTGAAATCTGAGGAACTTTTCAGGAAACTTCTAGGTCTCGAAGATCCATGGGTCATCAAGGAAATAAAGTTCGACCACCAGGGAAAGAGGGTTGATATTGTACTGTTTCTCACAGTTCTGGACAATTTACGAAAAGAATTATGATACGGTTCCTGCCGTTTCACCTCCCTTTCGTTCTNNTTTCCCTCCTTAATATTCTTGCCTTCTCAATCTTTGATTCCCTTATCCTGAGCAACTCCTCAGGATTTCCCCTGTAATACTGTATTGGTGTTAGATAGTTCAGCGATGAATGCCTCCGTTTATTGTTGTAATTATCCACTATTTTTGATATCTCATGCCTGGCCTGCTCATAATCAGTCAGTATTACCGGCGCAAGTGATTCCCTCATTGTCTTGTTTGCTCTTTCAACGATGCCATTCTGTCCCGGTGTGTGCGGTCTTATGAGTTTCTGTGTGAGATTGTTCTGCTTCAGCACAATCCTGAATTCCATGGCGATGAATGATGATCCGTTATCGCTCTGTATGATAGGCTCTGCAACAGAATCTTTCCTGAGCTTTTCAATGGCTGCCTGTGCCTCCAATGATACCGAATCTGCATCCATTGTTGTAAGAAGAGAATGATGTACGATATACCTGCTGTATTCATCAATAAAAATGAGGAGGTAGAAGAACCTGCCACTGATCTTAACATACATTATATCGGTCTGCCACTTCTCATCAGGGGATTTTGCATGTTCCGGTCTTGTTGATTCCCACACCGGATGCTTCCATGGCGTTATGAGATCATGCTCCTTTAGTATCCTGTAGACTGTCGACGGCGAGAGATACGCAATATCCTCATCTATCAGAGTGAAAGCAATCTCCCTGAATGACATCCTTGGATGCTGTTTCTTGAATCCTATGACAATCCATTCATCATCTCTTAAGGCCAATAGATTGAACCTTCCGTCCATAATGGGTAGGAAATCCATCTGTGAATAGTACCAGGATCTGGATATTCCCAGCATGGAGAGAATCCTTGATATGGAATATACTGATCTTTCAATGGTCTTCATAACCGTTCTGTGTATGTCATAGAAGAGGGATCTCATATCTGTCCCCTCCTCCTCAAGCGTTCTCCAATCTTTTTTTTGATTTCCAAGTTCTCCTGAACAACCTCAGCTATTGCTGCCTTGAGCCTTTCAATCTCCCTGTCCTTCTGTGCTCTTATGTGATCAAGATCAACCTTTCTACCACGGTTCTCGAATATCTCAGGCGCACTGCTAAGGAGCTGATCCTTCCAGTAGTAGAATCTTGCAGGCTTCAGATCATATTTCCTGCAAAGATCTGCTACGGATATGGTGCCGCTCATCCCCTCCAGGACGATCTTCAGCTTCTCCTCAGGTGTGTATACCCCGTTTGCTGCCATTTATAAGGCAAAGGAACAGCATGGATCATAATTAATTTCGTATTTTGTCCAGAGATGCGTGAAACATTTCATCAGGCTATCTGATATGGGAAAGACACTGCTTCCAGATCTGCTTCAGGTACCGCATCCATTGCCTGAGCTTCCTGCTCTGGACATGAAGCTCAGAAGGATTTCAAAAAGGATCCTGGAGGGAACTCCCATAAATAACAAATCTTTCAGGAAGACGTGGGAATCATGGCTTGTGTTCTATTATCCGGGCAAGGCACTGCAGATTGCACTGAGCCAGGGCCATACCACAACAACGCAGTATGAGCATTACCTGAACATTCCTTTTGAAGATGAGGACAGAAAAGAGATGAGGAAGTGGGTGGAGGGTTGAATATGAGAAATTCGGAGATCAATAATCAATTTGAAAACTACAAAATTTACAGGAAGTTGACTAGAGACCCTCTTATTTCCTTCAACATGAAACATTTGTCTGTTAAACCATTCAACGTATCAGGAACACTTAGCGAGCAATCTATCTATTGGAAATATTGTGATACTCAGTAGTTTTTCTGTTATATGAGACTATGGAGTAGAAACCATTACAACGTGAACTTTTTACTTCCAATCGTCTTATCTTTCCTTGTGGACGTGAATTCTAATAGGAGTGAAGGATTGGCGGTAAAAATCACTGAAGCTATGGAATTTTTGAAAAAAGCTACATTCGGGATACTCGAATATCTTAGTAAAGAAAATACCATTGAAAGATCATCATTTTATGATTACAGTAATTTACCAGAGTGGAGAAAGATTTTCTCTTCTATAAATTATAGTGAAAAAGAAGCATTTCTTAGGAAGGTTCAAGACTCATGGCAAAAAATATATGAAAATGTCAACCAATTCAAACTATGCGTAAAATTTCTTGCCGGTTCTGAATATTTCAATAGGGACGGTTGGCCATTAATGCATCCAACTTTTGGCAGAGACAGCGAAGAGGAAAGAATAGACTATTTCAAAATTCAGGTCAAAGAATTTGTAGAAGCTTATGTGCATTCATTCGGGGATATCGTTAGCGATGAAGCTTTTGAGGCACTCTTTGAGCCATTTAAGAAGCATTTTCCTGATTTTCGCGAGGCTGTCCATAAAGAAGTAGCTGTTCTTAGTGGTTTTGAATCGACATCTAAAGAAACCATGGACGTGGAAGATTTTGAAATCAGAGAAATAGACCCTGTAGAACTTGGTATCCTTGAGCATCTTCGATCTTCAGGCCTTGATTGTTATAGGGGGATTAACCTTAACGAAAGGGTATGGGTCTTTGAACTAAAGAATGTAGTTGAACCTGAATTATTTGAAGGTGATGGCGATTGGGGAATTTCGTTTCCGGATGACTATATTCATCCGCATGAAATTGAAGATAATATTCTTACGTTTCTTCGAATATTTAAAGGGGGAAGTATAGGAATTTCTTATAAAATGTCATATGATAGCATTAAATGGGGGGTCATGTCTTTTCAAATTGGAAGCAAACAAGAGATAGACTTATGGCCACACCCTAATATATATAATCTTAAGCTGGAGGAGAGGGAGGAATTACAAAGAGCATGGAAGGCTTTCAATAAGACAAAGGCTGAACAGAATGAACGCTACAAGGTTGCAATAAAGCGCTTTAATCTGGCAAAGGAGGATAGATTAAAGGAGGATCAGATCGTAGATGCTATGATATCTTTTGAAAGCATATTCTCATCATCAGGCAGTGAAAATATAGGCTATCGTTTGGGTAGATCTCTTGAAACCCTCCTAGGGAAAACTGATTCTGGGTATTCAGTTTTGACAACCATGAAGGCTGCGTATCGGACAAGAAACAAAATAGTGCATGGAGAGGACATAAATCAGACTAAATTGGTGATTGGGCAAAAGGAGGTAAAGCTGGGAGAATTATTTAAAATTATTATGGAGTGGCTAAGGAAGGCTCTTTCTTCAAAATTAATACGGGTGACTACTGGGGAATAATTTAATCGAGACACAAATACTACTGAGCTAGAAAATCTCAATACTAATCGATCTTTAAGGAAAATTATCTTAAGGAAAATTGGCTGTTAAAATATGAGAATTGTCAAAGGGATTAGTCTTGAAGGCTATCTACATTCTCTCCTGCCGGACGGAGAATGTAAACTGCTTCCAAGGGGACTACTGCCTTCGCCTCATTATCGAGTTTATCATAAACCTCAATAAACAGAGATATAAAATCCTCCCAGCCCATCATTCTAATTGGTGGGGATCTTTTTCCTGCTTCTGATTTTGCATCAGGTTTAAAACCTCCCGTTGAGACGTAAAGTCCTATGTCCTTTTCACCCAATGCCCCTTTAAATTCACGCATCTCGGGACCTGAGACCATTCCATCTCGGTGCTTTACCTGAACAATAATCCTGTTGGGGTCTAACTGCAACGGGTCCCTATAAGCCTCTATATCGATTCCTCCATCTCTTCAAGGCTTCGTCGGTTTCGGATAAAAACCAGCTGCTTTTAGTGTTTGCCCTACTATCTCCTGAAATTCAAAGCCCTTCAACTTGTCAAAATGCTTTATGATAAATTCCTTTGTCTTCTCCTTCACATCAAAATAAAAATCCTTAGTCTCTGTATTGAGATCGATCTGTGAACTCGGATGAGTGTTGGCACCTGAGATCAGGCTGTTTGCTGCACTTATCGCCTCGGTGGAACTCAATTCAAAAAGAGTTTGCCATGCAGTCATAGATTTCCAGATCTCTCTGGGTGCGGAATCATATGATATGGTCTTTTTCCATTTAACACGTCTGACATGAGGGTATTCTCTATCGATTAAGTTTGGATCAAATAAGTACTGGGAATCTTCAACAGTCCCAACTAAAATTTCACGAGTGTCTTTTCTAGGTGAGATAATGATATCATTTGGACTGAGATCCCGAGAAAACTGCCAGAGCATTCCAGCTGCAACTCCTGCACTCGAGGCTTTTTTATAATTTTCCGGATAGTTAATATAAAGCTTTTCTCGTAGTTCATCTTTGCTACGAATTAATGAAAGATCTCCAACTTTGCCCCAGCCTATGACGATTACCCCTTTGCTTTTGCATTCATCAGCGAACTCTCCAAAATTTCCAAATCTTATAACCCAAACTCTTGCCAACTAAATCAACCATTAAAACCTTTCTATCTTTAAATATTTGTTCTTTAATTTTCCTGGGTAGTATCCCGAATTTTGTGTAAGAGAGACTAGCACTAGCCTAGATCATGAGAGAAATTTCATGA
>DAQB01000166.1:0-11017 GCA_002502705.1 Thermoplasmatales archaeon UBA582
GAAGAAAAACGCTATCACACAGGATCAGCTGATATCTATAGGCATTCTTGTTGGTACCGATTTTAATTCAGGTCTGGAGAGGGTAGGTGCGAAGACTGCCCTTAACCTTATTAAAAAATATGGATCTATTGATGCTGTTCTGAAAGCAAGAAACGCTGAAATTGATCACCTGGACGAGATCATTGATCTTTTCAGGAACCCGCCAGCCATAAAGGATCCTGTTTTCAGGTTCAACCGCCCTGAAAGAGATAAATTGTTAAAATACCTGTGCGACGAGAGATCTTTTTCAGAACAGAGGGTTTCCTCTTATGTTGATGAGATAATTTCAGCGTTAACCTCATCCAGTCAGTCAACCCTGGAATCATTCTGATCAGTCCTGGCATTTAAGACAAAAAAGCATATCTGGGATAACATTATAATATAGAATATCTATTAATCACCATGATGGCAGACAGATCACTAATTGATGTTTCGCACATATCGAGGAGTGGGTCTTCCCTCAGAATAACACTTCCCAAGAGAGTTGCTGAACTCTGCGGTTTTGGACCTTCAGATATTGTTGCATTCATTAATGAAAACAACAGGATAATAATCGAGAAGCTCAGGAACCCTTAGGTGAAGTATACCCAAGCGCAGTTAGATCCTCCTCAAGTTTCTCATATAACTTCCTCGCTGGTAACAACAACTCGATAAGTGCCTCACCAGTCGCGGTTTTAAGATCTGCAGGGTGTATCCTCCCGTGCATGAACTCTATTTCCAGTTCATCATAATCGTGCGGTATGATCTCGCCGCCTTTATCTCTGGGACGGTTGATGACAAAATCCTTTCCATAATACGGGAAGATTATGTGTCTTATTATGTCGAGAACTGGATTTCCCTTAATCTCGCCCACAGGGCAGTAAGCTCGTGAAATTTTCTTTCTGATTGATTCCTCACTGTCAAATATGAATATTGCCGAATCTGGGTCGCTTTTGCTCATCTTCACCACATCACTGTCATTCTGTGAATCCATTCTTCCAGGCCCCTTCAGGCTTCCAAGAAGCGGCCCATGGATAGCTGTGACCTTCTTCCCACCGGACTTTTCCGCTATATCCCTCTGAAGCATGTGGGCATGTCGCTGATCCATGCCGCCTAGCGCAATGTCAACATCCATAACTGCAATGTCAGTAACCTGCATAATAGGATAGATAAACATGCTGAAATCCTTCTCTGCTTCTCCTTCAACCCTTCCCATGATAGGTAGCGCTCTCTTCAGCCTGGACAAAGAAGTATGCTTTGATAGCTGTATGAGCGTTGTAAAATACTCTCCTGAATCTACCAGATCAGACGCCCATATGAATCTGACCCTGTCGCTCAGGCCCATTGCCTTCATACCTTCCTGGAATACCTTTCCGCTCAGTCTTATCTTTTCAATGTCTCCTGAAAGCTTATTGTTCACAAAGGCATGCCAGTCTGCGAGAAGAATTGTAAAATTAACACCGGCTGAAACAAGGTCATTTATCTTTTTAGGCCACAACACCCCTGTCCCAAGGTGCGGGATACCGGACGGTTCAAAACCAATGTAACCTTTTGATTTGGAAAGATTTAAAGAAAGTAGCTCCTCCTCTGTTACAATTTCCTGCATATTGCGCTTCAGAAGATCGAGTGTGTTCATTTTTGCGTGATTGGAGACTCACCTAATTAAGCTTTGCACACAGTTGTCCCTGAAGGAGCACTTGAAGCATCTTCCTGATGAGTGATGATTCCTGGTAGGTACGCCAAAGTTATTCCGGATCTGATTAGCCACTTCAAGAGCAGCACTTTTGATTCTGGTGGTGTTATCGATCCTGAAGGACGTATTCCTGTACCGGAGTATTCCATAAGGTATCCTCTTGTCCGGATAAAGTTCCTCTAAAATGATGAAATAGGCTCCCATCTGCAGCATATGTCCCTCCCGTGGCTTTTCTGCGTCTGTGGATTTGAACTCATAGGGGATCACCTGCCTGCCTGAAAGGACCACCTTGTCAGGTTTTCCAGTGAGTGCATATCTGTTTGACCGCAAGGTCTGGCCCTCAGACACAAGATCACCATATATCTGAGTTCCCCTGGGAATTGAATATCTTGCGCCGGTCCTGAAGGATCTGTATGAAAGAAGAATTGCAACAGCAAATAGCAATACAAGCAACAGAATGACATAAATCTGTATCATTGGTAAACCTCCATTAAATATGTCAGGATCACAACTGCAATTGCAATCGCGATTACGAGATATGCCCTTGCCCCAAACCTAGATCGCCTGACTTTTGTTTCGAGGCGCCTGTGCATTATTCTTCCGGTTGTCATCCTTGAGTTCGCATAGCCGGATCTCCTGTAGCCTTCCTTGTCCATGTACCAGGCGGTGCTGCAAAAAGCGTATTCAGCTATTTCTGATGCACTGACATCCTTTTCAGGCATTGGGGTCTTCCATGAGGTGAATCAGAATCTTTCCGTAATCATGTTCCTGGACGAGCCTGATTCTCCGCTCTTTGGCAAGGAAAAGGGAATATGCAAAGAATGAAGATTTTTCTGATCTTGTATTTCCCCATATATCTTCCATTGAGATATCACCATCACATTCGACGATCTGGTTCAGTATCTTCAGTTTCTCTGCCTCTGGTTCCTCAGCGTTCAGCTCAACTATTATTTCCTCAATGGAGCTTTCAGGCAAGGGTTCCTCAGTTATTTTATTGCGAACAAAGGAAGGTCTCTGATAAAAGGTCCTGACACTCTCAAGCACCTCCAGAAGCATTATTTTTCTCTTCTCCGGGTGGTATATCCTTGGCTTCACCTCTATTGTCTCGATATAAGGAGCATTTTCAACGAAAGATGATTCAATGTCTTCCGGTATTTCGTCTTCCTGCTCTGGCATGTAAAGAATATTCTTTGATTTTTCAAGCAGGAATTTCCAGGATTCAGCTATGAATCTGCCAGCTATCGAGAAGTTGGGCGATTTATTGTCAATTGAACCTGAAAAGAGCTGCGTCAAAGACATGAGATCAATGTCCCATGGATCCATCTGTCCGTTTTCGCATCTCGAGACTATTTCAGATACGACCCATATAAATTCATTCCCGTTTGGGTGTTTCTGTTCCTTGTTTAATATTCTGTAGTATATCCCAGTATCCAATTCTAGCATTTTTCCCTGAGCAGTTATGCTCTGTAATATTTCATCCACCTTCATGGTTTCACCTCTGCGTCACTGTCAAAATCTTTTGAATAAATCTCAGTATTCTCCTCGTCAAGGGTTGTAACTCCAATAAGATTGTCTGCATATTTCAGCATGGATTTCTTTAAAGATACCATGAGAACCTGTGAATACTTTGCATTCTCGCTGAACATTTTACCGATTCTTTCAGCATTTGCACCATCAAGGAACATGTCTATCTCATCCAGATAATAAACAGGGGATGGCTTAATTCTCTGCACTGCAAGTATGAATGATATTGCAGTCAGGCTCTTTTCTCCGCCACTCAGGGCTTCTATCTTACTGAAAGTGCTTCCCTTTGGCCTTGCCCTTATATAAAGATCAGAATTCAGCGGATCATTCATGTCCGATAGATCAAGCCTTGCCTCCCCACCTTCAGATAGGACTGCATAAATATCCTTCATTGTGTCATTGATCTTATAATACAGATCAAGGAAAACCGTCCTTTTCTTTCCATTCAGGTCTTCCATCATCTCCTCTAGCACGTGCTTTTCAAGTTTAAGTCTGGAGGTCTTATCGAGCATTTCTTTGAGCCTGGAATCAACCTCGTCATATTCGGCTATTGCAAGTTGATTCACAGCACCAAGGTTCTCAAGTTCCTTTCTGAGAGAAATGAGTTCCCTTTTAATCTCAGCAACAGACAAATCGGNNAAGGTTTGTATTTTGAATCCTGTATCTGCTGATTCAGCTGCTGTATCTTGTCATTTATGCTCTGTATCCTAAGATTTGTGCTCAACCTGTTATCTTCGAGGGTTGTTACCATAACAGCGGCAGTGTCGAGGTTGCCTCTTAATGTCTGTACTTCGATACCAAGATTCTGTAAACGATCGTTGAACTCCTTTGCCTTGGAATTCAGTTGTTCCTCGAGCATCCTGTACTTCTCCATTTCTTCCTGGAGTGATTTGATCTCATCCAATCCGGACTGCAGTAACTGTTTTTTTGCATCAATTGCCTTTGTGTCCTTTGTTCTTTCTGTTATCAGGTTGGATATTTCATTATTGCATATTTTCAGGTCTGAACCGAATGAGAAGTCCCTTCTAGATAGATCATCCCTTTCTGTCCTCAGGTCGGATATCTTCTTTTCAAGGTCGTTCTGCTCATTGATGATTTCAGGGGATATTTCTGCCATTTTTTTATTAATGCGGTTCTTCTCCTCGCTTGTTCTTTCAAGTTTCTCTGTCGACTGATTCAACCTGTCATGAACCTCGAGAATCTTTTGATCTTGCTCAGATATTGCAGACTGAATCTCCTTTATCTCTTTCCTTACATTTTCGAGGTCCCTGGAGGAGCGATCCCTGATCTCAATGAACATGGTAATTTGTGAAGAACCTGAACCGATCTGCTTTGAGCTGCTGGCTATTTTAGTGGATATATCATCAAGTTCCGTCCTGTCCTGTTCAAGTTTTGTCTTGAGCGCTTCAAGCTCAGAAGATATAGATGCCATCTGATCTGAAATTTCAGAAAATCTCGTTTCGTTCTGTTCGTCCTTCTTCTCTGAGAAACCACCTGTTATTGCACCACTTGCTTCGAAAANNTCGCCATCCATCGTCACCAGACGGACGCCGCTCATGTGTTTTCGTGCAACTGTTGTATCCGGTACTATGATGCAGTCCTGGAATGTATACCAGATGATATTCTCATATTTCTTGTCATATTTGACGTTTTCAAAAACATAACCATTAGTTTCACCGCTATTTTTTACCATTATTGCCTTTGCTCTTGGTCTTCCGGTCAGCATCTTGTTCATTGGCAGAAAGGTCAATTTCCCGGCTTTTTTTCTCTTCAATATGTTAAGGCACTGCTCAGCAACTGCATCATCCTCTACGACGACAGAATTTAGCCTTGCTCCACCGCTTGCAGAAATTGCCATCCTCATCTTTTGGTCGTATGAGATTAGATCCTTAACGAGCCCATAGACACCTGTTATTTCGCCGCTGGCGCGCGCCTCAAGTATAGCTGAATATGTTCTGGACGACTGGCTCGTTCTTGAAAGAGATGCAGATAATTTCTCATACTCCTTAGTTAGATCGATAAGCTGCCTGTTAAGTTCATCTTTCCGCCTGTCACCTTCTGTTACGCTTTTTCTAAGGGAAATATACCTCTGGTTCAACTCGTCATATGCCTTCCTGCTGCCCGTTGATTCTTTTTCATTTGCGTCGATCTTGTATTTAGCATCGTTATACTGCAGAAGAATATCTGATTCCCTGGATTCCAGATGTCTCAGTTCTGAAACAAGGCTGTCTTTTTTCCCCTTATTTTCTGATTCCTCCTGTGTTATTTCTAGAATTGATGCATTAAGATCAGCTATCGTCAGATCGAGGCGATCCATTTCTTTCTTGAATTCCGCAAAAAGCTTGGATGAATTTTCTGATGATGCTTTGAGTTCCGATAATCTCCCGTTATATTCTTTTAAGTTAGCGTCTGCCTCTTCTATCTTCTTTTTTATGCCCGAAGATTCCCTCTCAATCCTAATTTTCTCGGTTTTCCTAGATTCCAGGTCAAGATCTATCTCCTCCATTCGATCAGAGAGAGATTTAATGTCATCTTTCAAGTTCTCAGTATTTATTTCAGCCTTTGCTTTTTCCAGTGTCAATATCTTTATCTTTTCAATGACATTTTTAAGTTCTTCCCCACCGAATCTGTTTTTTTCCGCCTCTACAGATCTTATCTCATCTTCCTTCTTTTTTATGTTATCATTTAGGTCTGCAATCTTATTTCTCTGAGATAAAAGCTGGCTGTTGATATCATCAAGTATTTTCCCGTATGAACTCAGTTCGCGGTTTGCGCTTATCAGGTCTATGTTAAGGAGGGTAACCTCGTAGGATCCTATTTTTTCATTCAGTTCATTATATCGTTCGGCATTTTTCTTCTCGACTGAAAGCTGATCAAGTCTTCTCTGATTCTCATCGATCAGGATCTGAATTTTTGCAAGGTTATCTTCGATACTGTCAATGTCAATCTGAGCCTTTTCAATCTGGATGTTATAACTCTCTATTCCTGCGATCGATTCTAGGAGTTTCCTTCTCTCAGTCCCTGTCATTTTGACTAAATTGTTAATGTCACCCTGAAGAACAAAACTATAAGCGTCCAGGTAGATCTGTGCATTGTCCAGAATGGTCTCAACATCACCGCGTCTTGCCCTGGCTCCGTTTATGTAATATGTACTTTTGCACTCCATGTTTTCATCGACCGAGATCTCCCTTGTTATTCTTGTCTTCCTCTCTGATTCCGGTACGTTAAGGTTCTCAGAATCAAGAACAATTGAGACTGAACAGGAAGACTTCTGTTTTTTTTCAGGCGGAACCTTATGAATCAAATCCGGCAGCCTGTCAGCCCTTATCGCCTTCGAGGACCTGATGCCCAGAACAAAAAGCATTGCATCTCCAATATTGCTTTTCCCGCTCCCGTTAGGTCCGGTAATTACAGTGAAGCCGTCCTTAAAGAGAATAGTTCTCTTGTTTCCAAATGACTTGAAATTATCGAGTTCCACAGATTCAATTAGCATGTATCACCTGTCTGACAAACGCCGTTTAACGTAAAAATCATAACTCATAATAGTATATAAATATTGTGATATATATAACTGCGGAATCAAAAACATGAACTATTATAAGTACCTTATTATAATTTGTTTGGATGTCAGACACAGATGGTTATACGCCGTATAAGTAAATTATGTGAAAATAGGTAAATTTTTTTTGCGATCTAAAACATTGAATTTTCAAATATTTCATGCTGGTTGATATTTCCAACCACTGGCAATCAGGCAAAGTTTTTCTGTATCGTCATGATGAACTGGTAATGTCGAGGTGTGATTCTATCGATGTCTACCAGGATGTGACAGAAGATGCATACAGATTTGGCATAGGCAAAACACCCCTTTATTACCATGAGGTCGGCACGTCAGTAATTTATTCGAAAATGGAATACAGGAATAAATACGGATCGATAAAAGACAGGGCCGGTTTCTTTATGATATCGTCCGGGATAAAGAAGGGTCTGCTTGACCGAAATAAAACTATTATTGAGGCAAGTTCTGGCAATACCGGAATAGCGCTTGCAAATATAGCAAAGGAGATGGGCTACAGGGCTAAGATTTATGTACCGAACGCATCCAGCCAGGCGACGAAAGATGCGATCATGGTTACGGGGCAGGAGATGGTCGAGGTATTTGATGAGGCGAGTAAACATGGCTCAATAAACATAGATGCTGCCGTCAGCATGCTTAAAAAAGAAATGGAAATGAAACCCGGCAAATATGTAAACTTCGATCAGTACTCTAACGATGCAAACACGCTTGGCCATTACTATACGACCGGTCCAGAGGTCACATCTGTTATTGGAGATTCCATTACACATGTGGTCATATCGATCGGGACAGGTGGCACAATTACTGGTCTGGCCAAATACTACAAACAGAATTTTCCATCGGTCAAGGTGATTGCGGTAATGCCAAAGCCTTATCACAAGATTCAGGGGCTAAAGAATTTGAACGTATCAAAAACGCCTGAAATATTATCAAAAAATATGAATCTGATTGACGAATGGATGGACATTGACGATCGCGATGCGGAAGATATGTTAAAAAAGATGATCGATCTAGATCTGTTTACCGGTCTTTCCTCCGCTGCAAATTATTTTTCGGCCGTGAAAATTGCGGAGAAGTACCCAGGATCTAAAGTATTGACTGTTTTTCCTGACAGCGCTGAAAAATACAGGGAAGCATATGTCCACAGGCAACTGTTCACTGATGATGAATACAATGAATATTCAGCGTATTTCAGGAAAGATCCGTCAGATACATTGTACTACGGTAAATGATTCTACTCTTTAAAGACAGGCTTCCTCTTTTGCAAAAAGGCCTCAACTCCCTCTGAGCTGTTGCTGCCCTCAAAAGACTTACCAAATAAGGTCATCTCCTCCTCGAATAACTCGTCCGGAACAGTCCTGATAAGAGATTTCACGAACTTGAGAGTTTTCATGGATTTTTCTTTAAGTGTCCTTGCAAGTTCAATTGCCGACTCAACTGGATTATCTGACTTCTGGAGCAGAATGCCATGCGCCAGGGCTTCATCAGCATTCAATATTCTTGATGTGGCAATCATGTACAACGCGAACTGTTCTCCCGCAAGGGCCTTCAATCTCTGGGTTCCGCCCCATCCTGGAATTATGCCAAGGTTCAGCTCGGTCAATCCAAGCTTTGAATCAGGTGAACCAATCCTGAAATNNCGGCTATCACAGGCAAATCGTAGTCTGCAATGTAATTATATATCCGGTGGCCTGTCCGTGCGAAGGAATAGGCGACCTCGGGTGAAAGACCCTTAAAGTTCTTTATATCAGCACCTGCCGAGAATGCTCTTGAGCTTCCCTTTATTACTGTAATCCGGGATTCGCTCTTAAGGCAGGCTTCAATTTCTTCCAGCGTTTCAATATCCAGTGGATTCAGTTCGGACGGCCTTGATATCTGTATTATTCTGATATCGTCCCTCAATTCACATTTAATGTTCCGGTATTCCATAATTACCAGAAAGCAATTTTACTTATAACATGATCCAGATTCTGTCTAAAGAATCTCCACTGCCATAGTATGTGCCCCTCCACCACCATGGCAAATTGTGGCAAGCCCTTTTTTCATTTTTTTATCTATGAGTGCATTTATAAGTGTCACCATTATTCTTGATCCGCTGTTTCCGAGTGGGTGCCCGATTGCAACTGCACCTCCATTTATATTAAATCTATCAGGATCAACTCCAAGCTTTTCTCGAACGAGCAAGGAAGCGATAGAGAAAGCCTCGTTATGTTCCACCAGATCATAATCATCTATCCTTGATCCTGTTTTTTCAAGGAATTTTCTGGTGCATGGTATAGGTGTCTCAACAAAATCGGTCGGTTCCAGGGAATAAGATTCGTATCCGGTGATTTTCGCCACAGGTTTAACAGAATTATCGTTAACAAATTCCTCAGAGGCCAGCAGAAGGGCAGATGCACCATCTGATATCTGGGAGGAATTGCCAGCTGTAAGAACACCACCATCCGTGAAGGCAGGTTTAAGTTTCCCAAGTATATCAGGATCTGATAACCTGATCCCTTCATCGCTGGTCAGCCCAAACGTGTCAAAAGTCTCTCTTTTGAATATCCCGTTTTTCCATGCCCTGTCAGCTCTCATGTTGCTTTCGTAGGAATATTCGTCAGCCATCTTTCGGGTTATTCCAAATTTCTTTGCAGTTCTGTCGGCCGAAACTCCCATATGCTCAAAGTAGAATGCATCCAGGAGACCATCGGAAAGGATGGCATCCTTAAGATTCTCTTCTTTCCTGTACAGCTGTTTAACGCCCCATCTAAGTTCTGAAGGAAGCAGGAAAGGGCTGTTGGACATACTCTCCATTCCACCGGCAACAATGAGATGATGCTCATCAAGGGATATTTCCCTTGAAGCAGACTCGATTGCCAGCATTCCGGACGCGCAGACAACATTAACAGTATATTTTAAAGTCCCGCTCTTAAGACCTGCAAGTGTAGCGGCCTGACCTGCNNTATCCCTGATCTGTTTATTGCAGTCCTGATAGCAGACGCCCCAAGTTCAACGGCTCTTTTATCGCGAAATGCACCGCCGAATTTTCCGATAGGTGTTCTTGCGTAAGAGATAACGTAGACATCTCGCATTTCAGGTAAATTGAATGGCATAACAAATACTATATTTTATTTCATAAACCAGATAGAAATCTAGCTAGCTCCGGAAGTGAATATTGATAGAGATAGTCTATCGAAAAATGTCCAGTATCATATTCATGGTAGGAATGCTCTATCCCATGTGCTTCGAGTGTGCGGTGCATTGAACTCATTCCTATGTTGAGTGCAAATTCATCCCTCTTTCCGACCTGTAATATGATTTTCTTGCCCTTCAGGTCTGGCGCCGATCTTACTACTGTTCTTGCTAGATCGACTTCCAGCCAGCGGTTCCAGACATCATATCTTATTTTTCCGCTTTCAATATCAAACGGCAAGTCAAAATCATATGGAGATTCTTTATTAGGTGAGTAAAACGCAGACATCGCGATAACTTCCATTGCATTAAGTTCCTGGTTACTGTGATATCCCTTCGACCTGAAATCCTGAAGGAATTTTCCAGGTTCTGAATCTCTGAACATCTCAATTGCACCCGGGAAATCCTTAAGATAGCAGTATTCAAACAAGCTGTCGCCTGAAACGTCAATAAACCCGGAAAAAACTTCAGGATGCCTTACCGTCAGAGTATAGGCTCCAAATCCTCCTGAAGATTTGCCAAAGATTCCTGTTTTCCTTTTGCCATATTTTTCGATCAGGAAACCAATCAGATCATTTACGATGAAATCCTCATAATTGCCGACAGCCGATGAGTTAAGATACTGATTTCCACAGTATGAAGTCATCGTGTCAGGTATAGCCATAAGGTAAGATACATCTGGATTCTGTTTTGAAATCCTTTCAAGAGTCGATATAAAGTCCTGTGATGAATAAGATCGGTTAAGAAAGCTCGCAGCTGTTCCATAAAAGCCTGCAATACCTATCAGAAGAGGGGAGCTCTCTTCATAATTATTAGAGATAATCAATACTTCTCTGTCTGCCGGATCACCAGGTTTGTTGTTTTCAAGAGATTCTGCATGTATATTCACCTTCTCGATTTTTACCATTTTCTATAATCATTCATTGTGGAATAAAACTTAACTATGTTTACTCATTTATTTATCGACGTTTTCATTTTTATACGACAGGCATTCTCAGATCGAAATGGGATATTGGCTACAAAATTGGATT
>DAQB01000166.1:11066-12382 GCA_002502705.1 Thermoplasmatales archaeon UBA582
GGTGGAAGACGCAGAGCAGGGTTGAAGAAGGACAGGCGGTTCTGCAGGCCAATAAGTTGGGCTTCCTGAGAGACATCATCGCTGCTGATCGTGCCCTTACATTTATGTTCAAAGAAAATGCCGGCAACCTTGAGGTGCATGTTGGCGTTGGTAAACTGGGGCAGAACCTTGCTGTAACTGCAATTGAATTTCTGCTTCTTTCGGATCTGTTTATAGCAGTTGATGTACCTGAAATGCTGTGGACCAAACACGTCGAGACCGAGTTGCTAGGTCAGCTGAAGGCGCTCGCACAGTGAACCTGTAAAACAATTAGATTTTAGGAATAAGTGAATATTGGTTTCCCGTTTAAAATCCCTAATTTTTAATTCGAGGACTGGATGGAGGAATTTACCTTCATGAGTATTCTTTCAAATTCCTTTAACTCTTCTAATGAAAGATCCTTAATTGCCTCTTCAACAAGGCTTTCGTAAATCTTCATTCCTGTTTTAACTAATTTTTTCCCAGCAGGCGTGAGGGATACATCAATAATCCGCCTGTCGTTTGCATTCCTGTGCTTCTTGACCAAATTCCTGTTTTCAAGTTCTTCCACTATACCCGTAACCCATGCACTCGTCACATTTATCTCAGATGCAAGGGTCCCAATAGGGCATCCTCCCTCCTTTGAAATTGAGAACAATAATCTAAGTTCAAGCGTTTTAATAGAATGTTTCTCAAGCTCTCGTTCAATCCTTTTTTTTCCGTTTCTGTATACTTTGGAGAATGAGTGCCAAAGTTCAATCGCCATGTGTTTTGAATTGTCTGCTGGCTCAATCTTAAGTGAATTCATCTTGACTCCGTTTTTATGGCCTTTGGATCAACCTGTGCTGAAGGAGTGCTGATGGAGTCAGCTTGAACAGGGCGTTCTGGTTCAGAGCCCGGGTATATGTTTGATTCTGAGTGTATATACCTTTTTCCTCTAATCGCTGAAAGGATAGCAGCAACTGCAAAGATAAGTGCTCCCAGATAGAATGATACTCTAAGTGAACTCATGAAGGAACTGGCCAGAGCGTTTGGGAACCATGTCTTTCCTTCGAGAAGTGTGAGCGTGGATCCACTTATCAGCGAAGTGAAAGATGAAGGGAACAGGCTAAGGATAGTTGCTACCGGATTGTACCCAAGGAATGCGGAAAATAGAGCCGATGTCGGCGGTATATTTATGAAATACGGAATAAGCTCAGGGGCATTTGCCGATGCAAGTGCTGTGGTAAATGCACCGGGCAACCTGGTCGTGAGAGAGACGAGAACTATGGTAAAGAATATACCCATACTGGCTGGTT
>DAQB01000039.1 GCA_002502705.1 Thermoplasmatales archaeon UBA582
AATTCGGGTGATTCAGGTCAGTCTTGACTACGGCCGAAACCTCGCCATGCTTGAAACCACCATTCAGCATCCTGTCGAATTTTTCAAGGTTCTCTTCGGGTGAACGGTTTCTGTGTGGGCATGGCATGGATTGCAGCTTTAATTCCTTGAATCTTTTCTGCTCGCACTCGCAGATATACATGTGACCATTTGCTATGAGTTTTCTTGCCTCCTTGTAGTAAAGATCCATTCTTCTTGACTGCACAATTATTTCATGGATCCTGACATCAAGCCATTCGAGATCATGCGGTATCATCTCATATGCATCAAGATCTATGTTTGCAGGGTTGGTATCCTCTATTCTGAGGAATAGTTTCCCGCCGTATCTCTTCACGTATTCATCATTGAGTATTGCCATTCTAGAATGGCCGATATGAAGGGGACCTGAAGGGGAGGGTGCGAGCCTCATGTAGACCTCGCCCTCAACCCTTTCTAGGTCAGGAAGGTGATGCTCCTGAACCTTCTTTTCCTTTATCAGGAGATCAGGCATAAGATCCAGGGCCTTTTTGCTCACATCGGAAGAGGGCATCTCATTTATCATTTTCACTATATTTGCGACTATTGAAGATACCTCCTTCCCGCTCCTTCTGGCATCAGGGAATTCTCCCATGATGTGGTTGATTACAGATTTAAAATCTGCCTTACCCTCATGAAGATAGGCATTCCTCAAGGCGATTTTCCATACTGTTTCTTCGTCAGGCAGCAGCTCGATCAACCCTCTTTATTCCCTTTATGTAGTTCAAGAGCTCCTCTATGCCCTCTCCGGTTTCAGTTGAGATGGCATACTTCTCTTCCTTCTTTTCAGATATATCTATCTTGGTTTGCACCTTTATGATTCTGCTGTTTATAGTCGACCTGATTTCGTTGAGGAGGTCATCCTGCTCTTCCTTTGTGTATAGAGCATCCCTGCTAAGATCCATGAAGAAAAGAACGGTTGATTCAATGTGCCTGAGTGCAAGGATCGCGTTTGTTTCCATCTTGTTTCTCTTTTCCATAGGCCTGTCCAGTATACCCGGGGTATCAATCAACTGGATCCTGTTGCCCATATGATTCAGGTAACCAATGAAAATACTCTGTGTGGTGAAAGGATATGGTGCCACCTTTGGGGAAGCATTTGTCACTTTGGATAGAAAGGAGCTTTTACCCACGTTTGGCATGCCTGCAATAATGAAAGTTTTTGTATCCTCGATCTGTGGAACCTTTCGCATATAGTCCCTGCACTGTGAGAGGAAGTTTAGATCGTCTGATAGGTCACCGATGAGGGATGCAACCCGTCCATAGTATTCCCTCATCCTCGCATTCATCTCCCTTACATCTGTAATGACCTTGAGCTGCCTTATCTTCTGAGTGCTCAAATCGGTGATCTTCCTGGATGTCTTGTCCATTTTTGAAAGGCTGATCTTGTATTTATCAAGATCAAACATCATATCAAGCAGGCTCCTGTAGAAAGGGTGAAGCCTGTCTGATGACGGAAAGGTTTTGACAAGCCTGTCGAGATTGAAAACTGCAACGCTCTCAATTACAGATATCCTGTCCTGTATCTCCTTCCTGACTCGAAGCTCCATGGTGGGGTAATACGGTTCCTCGATTTTTGATGCTTTAGAAAAAGCCTTGTCTATCAATTCCTGCGACCTGGGAACAGTTGGTATCTTATTGAACATTTTATGTTTTTAACCTCTAAGTCTTTTCTTTTATGGATTCATTTATCTTCTGCTCAAGCTCCGGTTTCATTTCGAACACATTATGGGCATATCTGCAGTGAATCCTTATCCTTGGCATCAGATCCTTCTTCTGTGCCGCCTCATAATGAAAAGAGCAATCGTATCCTATATCCTTGCAATCGAATGTGAAAGGCATAAACATGTATCGTTATTCTGTATAAAACTGATTTCAAACATTTAAGGTAAATAAGAACTTCAGGATTGACCTATTTACAGTCGAAACAATCCTCAGTAATAAACTTGGTTATTAATAACGCGTCGAGGTCAAATGAAAATCATTCTGAATATTGTGAATTCACCATCATGAGAGGAAAAGGTTCAAAGTTCTATATTTCCTGCGAAAAGACCTCGAATTTCTGATTCAACAGCACCTGATATCTGATTAACATACGGGGCCTCTACGCCACCATTACCATGTGATACCCTGGTCTTGAAATTCAATATATTCATTATTCTCACGGGAAATATTGACTCGATCTTTTGCGTGGTTATATCAATATTAAGCGAAATTTGAAATTGGATCGCAAAGAACAGGGACGTCAGACTTTTTAAATGGGTTTCAACTATGTGATTAATGCTTATAGATGACGAGCGAAACGTCTCATGCGGTGGTGATCCTTTCAATTTTCTCAAAAGCGTGCTTAAAGGCATCTATATCCAGCTTGATCCGGGCCAGGATGCGACCATTCTTGTCATGAAGGAAAAATATCCATACCAAAACAGCATTTTTGAGGGCCTCGCAGGAACTGCAAAGCTGAAACTTGTTGAGATCAAGGAAGTAAATGATGAATATCACATCGTGGTCAGGAAGCAACAGGCTTAATCTACAAAATACAACATATTTTAACCTTTTTTGACATATACCCCGGCATAAAGATGGAAAGTTACGATGCATCCCAAATACAGATACTTGAAGGATTGAAGGCGGTAAGAAAAGTTCCTGGCATGTATATCGGTTCGACCGATACCAGGGGGCTGCATCATACTGTTTACGAGGTCATCGATAACAGCATTGATGAGTCAGTGGCCGGATTCTGTAAGAATATATCCATTCTCATCAGTAAAGACGGGTCCATTGAGATCGAGGATGATGGCAG
>DAQB01000027.1:0-128 GCA_002502705.1 Thermoplasmatales archaeon UBA582
AACGGCTATAACGAAAATGAGTGTTATATATCAGGGCAAGTTTGATTGTATTCAGTTCGTCCTACTGTTTTTTCCTAGATTTTCTAAATATTTCACTTGTTCTCTCTTGGAGTTTACCACTTTTTGCT
>DAQB01000027.1:135-4082 GCA_002502705.1 Thermoplasmatales archaeon UBA582
CAAGAACAGTTCCGTTGGAGTGGAATACTGCCCCTATTGCCAAAACCACAAGAGATACAATAAAAAGTACGGTTCCTACGGTCATTGTTTTATTTATAGCGTGAAATTTTACCATCATATCATCTCATTTATAATCGTTTTTGAATTTCTTAATGAAATCCAGCATCTACCCTTACTTACTACCATGTTTTCCAAGATAATCATAGAATCATGATTCGTTAACTTCACCGTTAAGACATATTCACCTTCAGTTTCTAAACTGCCTTCCCAGATCCGCATCTAAAAGCAGTTACAGGCACCTAGGCCGGATAGCTATGAAAATATAACAAATAGCGCCATATAAGGTATTGGATTAACACATAAGCTCAAATAAAAGTATTATATCAAAAACAATGAATCTTACTGCTTCCCAACTCAAAGCAATAGTGACTTCGTTCCTTAAGGAACAGTTTGGAGTTAATAAGTTTAGGATTAGTGCAACAGTTCCAAGTAAGACTCCAAAAGGACAGGATTCCGTGTGGGTTTTGTGGGGCTATTATAACACCGCGTTATCACTACCTAAAGAAATCGGGGACTTGAAAATTCCTCTTGGCGCTTCATATTCTATTCTAATTCTGATTGACGATGAAGAAAAAAGAGTCGTAACTTGGAGCGAATCATAACTCTCTCATATTTCCTTGAATCATTAATTTTCACAACCTAATCAAAAAAAGAATAACATTTACAATAGTAGCGACAGCAATCACAACTGTAAGACACACCATCCTTCTGGAATACTTACGATCCTCTTCAATTTTCAAAACATCTATTTTCGATCTTCTTAAATCAATAGCATCCAAGAAGTTTTTTTCGTTTAACTCGAGATTTTTTAGAATCAGGGCTGCAAGATTTGAAACTATAGGCCCAGGTTTCTCTAACCCATATTTTTCCGGATCTGTTGAATACGGTGTATCTGCTTCGGGAGGTACTAGAAGTTCATAGAGAACTGTCTTGTTGGAAGGGTTAGCCAAATCCTGTAATTCTCCCCGATAATTAACCGAAATTTTCTCATCTATACTCATATGGAACATTAGGTTTCGCAATTCTTCAAGGGTTTCATCAGCATCCATGTTTGTCTTCATCTGGGTGGGATTCTGCTTTGTGGTAATCTTCTTAATCAATGTTTCTACATATCTGTTCCAGGTATTCAATAATTGTAGTTCAATTATCTGTCCTGCCCCGGACGAGAAATTTAGGAGAGGGGGTTTCCCTGGGAACTGCAATACTGGCATACTTCCAAGATTGACCAATGGTCCTAAACTCAGCGTTGCAAGATACAGGGGAGTTAAATTATTGAGTGATCCTTGCTGAATTTTTCCAATAATGAACATCTTGTTGGCATACCCCCTAACTATGCTCTGATCGTAAGAAAATCCGTCTCCAAGGAAACTTACGGGCTCCAATGGAATGATATTATTCCTAATATCGTTGATCTTTAGTTCAGATTGTAACGTTACCTCTGAAATAACTTTTCCGACTTGACTAGGCAGTATTTTACCATTGTCCCGAGCTTTTATTATTTTTTGTTCTATAAGGTCTTTTGTGGATATTTCCCTTTCAAGCGAATCGAGTTCTTTATTGAAATTGTCAAAGAACGTCGGCTCTGCTTCAAAGACAAATTCCGCAACAAAATTTCGAAGAACTACATTAGGTATGACCCCAGACGAAAACTTGAGAATACGAAAATCTTTGCAAGAGTTTGAAAGTGGATTTAAACCTTCGATAAAGCAATTTCCAAGAAGAAGTGAAAGATTCCAAGTCTTACTCTCCAGATCAGATTTCTGCAACTTCTGAAGGTCGTCGACTTTCAAAATGACTTCGATAACGGCAACTTTGAGTGGGAGAATACCATCATCAAATATCCAGAAAACTATGTTATTGACGTAGTCTAAGAGCTTAACATCGGAAGTGCTAACTGAACGTAACTGATTTATGAAGTCATCGAGGCTTGCTGTGCTGAATCTAAGTGTTATATTATCTTTTTGGAGTTCCTCCATAAATCCAAACATATTGAGTTTCTGGACAATTTCCTTTTCTTCAGTTTCGTCCTGTATGAAATCTGCATAGAGCAAACGAGAATATGCGATTTTCGGTGAAGAATTCATGGTGTTTGGCATGTTACTCCCTTAAATCCTTTGTTTTATTCACCAATAAGCACCAACAAACCCTCTTTAAATTTATATCAACGTCGGATCCATTCTTTTCACTATCTGTTGTTTGGGAACCATATGATTCCAATACCTCTCTGGCCCTTTCCAGAAGGTTTCCGGCTTTCATAGCGTTATATAAGGTTGTAACCACCACTTGCTTTGCTCGGGCAATATTAAAAATGGCAGATAACTCCATGCCTTCACTGCCAAGCTTTTGTAGTGCTTCATATATTTCTCTTTCCTGNNTATCCTTTATCTTCTTTTCTTCTTCAATTTTATTTTTTAGTTCCAACTTCAATTCCTTAAAATAGGTCATTAGTTTAGAGTAATCAATAATCTCCCCCTTATTGTCGTAATCATCAGCTATTATAAGATTTATAATTTCATTGGGATTTTGTATAGTTTCCTTGCCACCATCAAAGAATTTCANNTCCCTGAATAGTATGAAGAGGCCGTTCCTGCTTGAATGTTTATATGCTCCAATCCCTACGGGAAGATCCTGTAGCCATTTCTCCCCTTTACTGTTTATGATTGTCGCAAGCGTTTCTATTGGGTCTTTCGTAAACTGCTCTACTTTTTCCATTAGTACATCAAGGATTTTTGGGTCGTTTCTTGCAATGGCTTCCTGTATTCCAAAATCCCTGGGCGATGCATCTTCACCAAGTGTTGTGGAATCGATTCCTATAGTATTGCTGATCAGATCGATCCTCTTGTACAATTTTCTCATGACGCTTAAAAAATGAGAAAGGCTCTTTGGGTCTTCCTCGTTACCATTCACAGGCAGGATATTTATGAGGAATACCTCTTCATGGGTCGATCCTATCCTGTCTATCCTTCCCGCCCTCTGTATGAGAACAACAGGGTTCCATGGAAAATCGTAATCTACAACATATTGCGCATTTTGCAGGTTCTGGCTTTCGCTCAGTACATCGGTGCTTACAATGTAACCGCCATTCTTCATGAAGTCCTTTATCACGGTTGTTTTATCCTTNNCGATCTTTACACGCAGATCCCGTGGTGAGCATAACGTTGTCCTTAACCACTTTTTTTAAATTATCGTATACATATCTGGCAGTTGCTGCATACTGCGTGAACAGTATTACACCGTTACCCTCTTCCAGTTTGATGTTTTTTACCCTTTCAATTGTCTGTTTTAGTTTATCATCTTCTGTGGGAAGTTCGGAAAGTATCGATTTTATTACGTCAATATCTATGTTGCATTTTTTAATGAACTCATTCTTCTCATCCACTTCAAGCTGGCATTTCCCAAGTAATTCTGTAAACTTACCGGAGAACATCTCTTTTGGCTTTGGTGGATTCCATTCCTCGTCTTCATCGTACATCTCGGTCAGGTCGCCCTTCATTTTTGGAGGAATAAAATATCCTTCCTTAATGGCATAATACTTTGCCATTTCCACATATCTCATCAGTGTTTCCATCGTTACTTTAAATGCGTTAATGCTGCTCTCAAGCCGTTTGAAGAAGTTTATCCTTATCACTGCTTTCACAAGCAACTTGAGCGACTCCCTCTTTTCCGACATTGCTGCAGTGGAGATTGGCGTTCCGTCGGGAAGTTTCAGTTTATCGCCAAGCTTGTCTATAGCATAATCGTAATATACAAAACTCATGGCGTCAAAATAGCCATCTATTTTTTCATAGTCTATCTTGGTGCTGTATCTATCCCTTGGATCGCTGTCCAGTTTCCTGACAGGAAAGTTCAAGGTGTCCTTGCTCAGGGCCTTGGCCAGTTCCCTGGAT
>DAQB01000097.1 GCA_002502705.1 Thermoplasmatales archaeon UBA582
GGAATATTAACAACATTGTTTCTTCTTGCTTCAATCCAGACATTCGTGAATGATTGAGAATGTCTCTATTATTACATTCAAAATGTTATTAAAATTTGCAGAATCAATGATAACGATTCATATCTTCTATGTTAAATACTATGAAATAAAGACCATGCTGTTTGCAAATAACCCAGAACTTACTATTTCAGGAACAAACAGCAAGACCCTTTTAGATTCTTTAGATGATACTCCATACAAGGACGATCTTATGGATATTGTCTGCCCCTCACGTAGCCAGAGTGGTATCCAGCAGGAAACTCGGGTTTTCAGAAATATTTTCTGTAATATCATTGTTATTCACATAACTGTATGTAATTGCCATAGATGCGGGGACAAAGTTTATATCTATTCTTTTAATAATTTGTTTGCAGGTAAGACCAGTTGGTCAAGTGTACCTTGAGGTGCATGTAAAACAGTACCAACCGGCTCTGACTTATTTACATAATTTTATAAAATTCTGATGGGGAGAAATATTTTTATAGTTTTAATAATTGTATTTATTGGGGTAGTAAAAATTGGTTGATACGACAGTTAAGAAAGCACAGAGTCTTGGTGGGCTGATTATGATAGCTGTCCTCGTAGGAATGGGTATGTTTTTGGATGGTTTCGATGCAAATCTGTTCTTCTTTGGCGGAACCTTTATATTGAAGATAATTAATGTCAATCCAATTCTGCTTGGTATAACAGCTGCTGGTTTCTCTGCAGGAATAATGATTTTCAGCATAGTTGGCGGTGTAATTTTCGATAAGATTACTACAAGAAATGGTATTATAATATCTCTAACTGTTATCTCACTCTTTTCCGCACTGACAGGATTTGTGAGAAATGAATATGAACTGGTAATATACAGATTTATGGTTGGTTTTGGTGTTGGTATGATACAGCCTGAAATATCAGCATTCTTAGGCGATCTTAGACCTAAAATAAGGGCAACAGTTATTGCAACAGCGGGTGTAATGTTTAACCTGGGTCTCGCTCTGGGCCCCTTGATATTTGCCAGGTTCTCCACAATAAGTACGTTCGATATCCCTTTTGTAATAGCAGGATTATCGGGCCTTATACTGATTATTCTTACAGTTATGTTTATTCCCTCTACCTATAAAATCAAAAATAAGCCAAAGCACGGGATCTTGAAAAACATGAACAGATCGCTTCTTCTGGCATCGTTTTCATATCTTTTCTTTGGAATAGCCTTTTTTGCATATAATTCATATGCAACCCCATTTCTAACACATGATGGCATCAGCAAGGGTACTGCTGCCATTGTTCTTTCAACCTTCGGATTTGCTGGCATAGTACTGGCATACCCTGGTGCAATAGTTGGAGACAGGACAAACAGGAAAAGAATTATCCAACTGGGTGCGCTGGTAATGCTCATTGGAACAATTGTTCTTTTCGGAATTCATATGAGTCCCATCATTGCCTTTACAGCTGTGATATTTTTGGGAGGCGGATATGCCATATATGGCAATATACAGGCGTTCTCCCAGGAAAGCGTTGAAGACCCGTGGATTGGTACTGCAGTGGGATTTCTATACCTGGTCTTCAACATTGGCGCTATGATTGGCGGGCCATTGATGGGATACCTGATACCAAAGATAGGTTATTCAATGGCAGGTGTGTATGCTTTAATGATACCTATGGCCATATGTCTAATACTCATGTCACTGGCACCAAACGTGAGAAGAAAAGAATCTGTTGTACTAGATACGACAGCGACGGCCGTGGGAAAGTAGCCTCTCTTTTAATTTTTATGTGAGTTTCAATAACCGCTTAATTTTATTTTTAAGCCAGTGGAGATTATATAAATTCCTAAAATGGCAAACAGGTCGTTGAAACTGAAAATCCTACTGTTAACCAGAGGCGGAAATCACGAAGCCAAAAGTTCCTTGATAACTGCAACTCCAACCCGGGTTCCGATAGGAAGGGCTTCTTCATCAACATCGAAAGTTGGGCTATGATTAGAACTTGTGAATCCTTTTTTCTCATTACTAATACCAAGATAATAGAATGCGCCTCTCACTTTTTGCAAATAATAGCCGAAATCCTCTCCACCCATTTTCTGGGGCATTTCAACAACATTATTCTTGCCAACAACTCCACTGGCTACACTTGCAATCTTCTCAGTTATTTCGGGGTCATTAACCATAACTGGATAGCCCTCCTCATATTCAAAATCAAACTCCGAGTGGGTTAACTTGCATAGGCCTTCTAATATGTTCCTAAGTTCACTTTTAACCAGTGCCCTAGTTTCCATGTCCTGTGTTCTTGCAGTACCGGTCATCTCAACTTCGTCGCCTATTATGTTGTGCCTGTAGCCGCCATGAATTGTTCCAAAGGTTACAACTGCCGCCTTGACAGGATCAACTTTCCTTGAGACTATAGTTTGGGCAAGTGTGATGAATTCTGCAGCTATGTATATAGCATCTACACTCTTATGAGGTGCTGATCCATGTCCACCTCTTCCCTTTATTTTTATGCGGAATGAATCGGCATTGGCATTGGAAGGGCCGGCCCGATATCCAATTTTGCCGGAGGGTATATCGCTTCCAACATGCTGCCCGATAATGTAATCAACATCCTCCAGGACTCCTTCCTGTATCATCTTCACCGCACCTCCAGGTGGCGACTCTTCAGCAGGCTGGAAAAACACCCTTACTATGCCATTGAAATCTCTATTTGCAGAGAAGTATCTGGATATATCGAGTGCCATTGCAATATGGCAGTCATGTCCGCAAGCATGCATGAAACCTGAATTCTTAGATTTGTACACCACATCATTCTTCTCAGTAACCGGAAGTGCATCGATATCCGCTCTGAATGCCACCATCTTTCCAGCAGACTTCCCCTTTATGTCCACAACTACTCCAGTATCTGCAACTCTTCTAGGGGATAGACCCATATCTTTGATTTCTTCCTCTATCTTTTTGGCAGTGTTGTATTCCTTGAAGCTCTCTTCCGGGTGCTCATGGAAATACCTTCTCATTTTTACCACATATTCCGTAGCTTCTCTGTTCGACATAATAACTTAATCTTGGCAAAATATTAAATAATTCCCTATTTTGAATAGCATTTCCATGTTAAAATTGTTATTGTGTTAAATATTTCTGCTTATCCTCTCCCTAGGAGGAACTGTGAGGTGGTATGATGGCACCCTCTCCATCCATCTGTAAGAAATGCGATTGTAGTGTCTTATTATCAACTTTATCCACCACCGTCCAGGAACTACTGCTAATATGGGGAATATGTTTGGTGCATCTATGATAACAAGTTCAGTACTTATAGCAATAACCTGTGTTCCAGGCTGTGATATATTGCCATTCAGGAGAGGAATTAACTGGAGAATCCCGGAGATCAAAGAGTCCAGATACGCACATTAACACTTGCATTGCTCTGCATATCTCTAATTATGCATCAACTGAAAGTTCAAAATCATAAAATA
>DAQB01000106.1 GCA_002502705.1 Thermoplasmatales archaeon UBA582
AAGCAGGCGATCTACCGCTGATCTACCGGCCCTTCTGGCTGCATCACAACTTGCAATAAAAAACTACCAATCAGATGCAAAGTCTGGAAAGATTAATCGCTTCCATTTGTATCCAGCATTCATAAATGGAAGATCTCAACTACCAACTTGAAGGGTTGGAGCCAAGAGAATACCAGATAAATATCTTTAGGGAGATCTGGCTGAAGAACTCAATTGTGGTCTTACCGACAGGTCTCGGAAAAACAGTAATAGCAGCAATGGCAGCTTCCAGAACCATGAGGGAAGGACGAGGCAAGGTTATGTTTCTTGCACCCACCAAACCTCTGGTCGACCAGCACTTTTCGACCATGAAGAAGCTGTTGAATCTATCGAACAAAGAAATATGTATCCTGACGGGAGATACTGACGCCGCTTCAAGGGAAGAGCTCTGGATTCAATCATCTTTTGTCGTATGCACACCGCAAGTAGCGTGGAATGATCTTAAGAAAGAGATATACAGCGTCGAAAAGTTTGGACTGATAATTTTCGACGAGGTGCACAGGGCCGTTGGTAATTACCAGTATGTGGAGGTTGCGCAGAAATTCCTGGAAGTACGAAAGAGGATGATCCTGGGTCTCACCGCAAGTCCAGGTTCAAGTATGGATAAATTGACGGAGATCACGAAATCCCTTGGGATAGAGAAGGTTAAGATCAAGACTGAGGATGATCCTGATGTTCGTAAATATATCAACGATATAAGGATCAATATAACAAGGATAAGGCAGCCCGACGAGGTCAGGGAAATTCATGCCGTCCTGAAACAGATTTACAGTGAAATCATTGAGAAACTGAAAAAATCATGGATATTACAGAATACAGGTATATCAAGGAAGAACCTCATTGAGGCATCCCGTGAGGTTTCTGAAAGAGCAAGAAACGGCGAAAACAAGCTTTTTTCCATAATCCCTTACATAACTGCAGCGATCCGTGTTGATTACGCCATGGAATACCTGGAAAGCNNAAAGCCAGGGTTATACGATATTCTACAATTATATCAACGATCTTATCCATAGCGGGGACAAGAGTATAATGAGAACAGTTGCCATCATTGAAAAATCGCAGAATTTCAATGTTCTAATGAGACTCATCGAAACAACGGATATATCGAAGGTAGAGAATCCAAAATGCAGCATAGCCCTGAGGATCTGCGAAGAAACAATACAGAAGAACAAGGATTCAAGAATAATCATATTCACTCATTACAGGAAGACCTCTGAGATCGTGACTGCATATTTCACCGAGCANNCCAGGCATCACATGATTCAGATATCGGTCTTACCAGATCCGAACAGCACCGGATAATCGAGCAGTTCAGGGACGGGACCTATAATGTCCTTGTGGCAACTAGCGTTGCGGAAGAAGGCCTTGACATCCCAGCCACGGATCTTGTCATATTTTATGAGCCAGTTCCATCTGATATTAGGACAATACAGAGAAGGGGCAGGACAGGGAGGTCACATGCAGGCGAAGTGCACATCCTCACATACGAAGGGTCAAGAGACATAGGGTATCTCTTCTCAGCCAGAAGGAAAGAGAACCAGATGAAGAGTAACATAGCTAAACTCAGGGATGAGATAAAAAAAGCACCTTCCACTCTCTATGACTATTTTAGCTGAATTCAGATCCAATCTTGACCAATCTCGCTAGTAGGGCATCCAGCTGGATCTTGTCGCTTCCACCCTCCACGATCCTGAACTCAGCTTCTGCAAGAGCCATTNNAGAATGCATGCCTTTTATAAGATCCAGGCCAGAAACACCTGTCTTGATCATCATCTCATCCAGTTTTTCCCTCGCCTCATCGAACAGCCCATGTTCCAGCGCTGTTGATATAAGGGATGCAAACTCGTCCCTCGATGAGTAGCCGAACATCTCGAAGACCCTCTTTTCCGTGAAGTCCCCCGTTGATGCCATGGTTTGCAGGACGTTTATGGCCCGCCTCATGTCGCCTTCCGCAACATCTATTATTGCATCGATCACTGCATCAGAGAGCTTGATATTCTCCTTTACTGCAATCAAGGATATTCGCGTCCTGATTGCATTGTCATCCAGTGATCTGAATCTCATGAGAACACAGCGGGACTGGATTGGAGGGATGATCTGGGATGAATAGTTGCATGAAAGTATGAACCTGGTTGAGGATGAATAAACTTCCATTGTTCGCCTAAGTGCTGCCTGAGCATCGCCTGTGAGCTGATCAGCCTCATCCAGGAATATGATCTTGAAGCCAAGAGGATTGGATGGCTTGAGCCTTGCATAATCCTTGACGCTGACCATTCCGGTGTCCTTACCCTCTCTGTCCTCGTGGCCCCTTATTACATTTATCCCCCTGTTATTGGATGCATTCAGCTCCAGGAAATTCTCCTTCCAGTTTTCACCGAATAATTCAATCGCAAGCGCAATTGCGGCTGAAGTCTTTCCTGTTCCGGCCGATCCAGAAAAGATGAGATGCGGTATATCCTTCCGCTTGACGAAGCCTTTCAGCTTGTCGACATTCTCATCCTGGCCGACAATTTCAGAAAGACTTGCAGGCCTGAATTTTTCTGTCCAAATCTGATTCATTTATACCTGGTACCTTGATAACGACATTGCTTTTATTCTATATAATTAATTGATGCTCACTGTTTCTTGAGCCACCGGCGGAACGCCTTGTATTCAAGGTATATATCCAGTAGTATTATGAGGCCAAGCAATACAAGAAATGTAGGCAGATGTATCACAGGAAAAGTGTCATATGCTGGTCCAACTACAAAGGAAAGACCTTCGTCAAATGCTGTGTTGTAGGCCATAAGGATAGATTCATTTCCAACTGATGTCTGTGAGCTTTGCGAGAACCTGCTGTATGAGGTGTTGTTATAATCGTATGCGACTTTTATCGGTGACTCATAGTAAACCCCCGGGTTTTTCGCTGAGAATTCCATCGAGACAGTCCTGCTGCTTCCCGGAGCCATAGTTCCAAGAGAGTTATTCGCAGATCCGGATATTAGGTTCAGGCAGCTTCCATATGCCGACGTGATGTAAGCATTAGTGGACACATTTTCTATAGATCTTGAAGCATCATTTGTTATTGTTGTGTTCACAAAGAGGTCCAGTCCGTGGCTCTGCTCTGTGCTTTTGACTGCAATGTGCGGTGTTACAAGAGATGAAAGGTTTCCCAGTTTAAAGGTTGAATTCAGGATATATCCATGGCTTACATCCATTACGCCAGGATAACTTGAGTTGAAACCCATGCTTCCTGAAATACTTGAATTATCAGTCACGACAGAAATCTTGTAACCCTTCAGCCCTGATATGCTTAAATTATAAGGATAAGACCCAGGAAAAGCAAGATCAACCATGCTGAAACCGTTGCCAAAATTCCAGTCTGAAGAGCTTCCGGTCAGGTCCCTGAGGTCAAGTGAGGTCTCGTTTGCAGCATAGTAATAGGAGAAGTCGTTCGCCGAGAAAGAGGATACGAAATAGACCACGCCCTGGGGAAGTGCCGACGTTGTGTTCACAGAGGATACGCTCCCGGAAATCTTCGAAAGACTGGATGCATTAAGGAAACCCATTGCAAGTATCGTGGATCCTATTGAATCATTGCTGCTGCCAGGTATCATGTATCCGTCGCTTATTTCTGATTGCAGGCCGGTAAGTGGCCCGCTTACCGGAAACTGTGATATTATATTCTCTGATGCCTTAATTGTTGTATTCAGGAATGGTTGGGCCGAAGCATAAAGGAAAATAGTCTCAGGTGGAAGTCCAGGAAGTAGTGATCCCTCAGCTGGGTTAAATTCAAATATGAAGACATCGCTTTTTACACCTATGTATGAGAACATGGAGGATGCAGCCTGGCCCGCTNNCAGATGCATTACCCGGAAAACCTATGACCAGTATCTGCGGAGGTATAAGGTTCACAAGGCTCTTCAGGTCAGAAAGGAGCCCGCTTGAACCAAGGCTCTTGAAAAGAGGGTTATAAAAAAGATTGCAGAGAGACGAGGAATCTATAAGAAGTGCGAAATTGGCAGAGTCTATCGCACTGTTATTTGAAAATACAGACTTCGAAAGTGAGTTTGAAGAAATAGCATACAGTGAGTATAATGTACCATTCCTTGAAAGTGCGAAAGTTGCATCCGAGGAATCGGAAACGGATCCAATCAACGATGAACCTGAGAACGGAAATACTTTACTGGCGTTTGAATTTGTGAGATTTGAAGCAAACTCAAGCGGGATGTTGCCATGATACAAAGAAGAAGGATGTTCCGCAATATTCTGGTAAATTGAATAGTTGGAGTAAGCAGCTGGTGATCCGCTGTCACCAGATGTGTGGGCATTGGGAACATATGAGAAGATGAAAAGAAATGCAATCGCAATAACTATCAAAGCCACAGCCGGCTTCGCTGTATCCTCTGTCTTGGTTTTGCCTGATCTCTTCTTCCTGTCCTTGTCCAGCAGCCTGTGTATGACGAAACCTACAATTCCAGCAGTTACGATAACGATAATGAAATTGATTATGTCGTAAATAAAGAATGGCTCAGCATCGCCAAGGAAGCTTGTCGGGCTGCCGCCGANNTCCCGCCCCTCCAAAAAGAGAACTTTCGAATGACGGAATCACATACGGTATTCGCCGAATTATTGGTTCTCCTATTAGAGAAGAAAGGTTAGTTCCCACTGGTACCGCATCAAAAAACTTGGTTATGCTGCTTATCCCTGGTAGTGAGAGTGGTAAACCACCAATGGATAGTGCC
>DAQB01000130.1 GCA_002502705.1 Thermoplasmatales archaeon UBA582
TCTCCACTTAATGTGCAGAAAATATATGCTGTCTTCAATAGGTTAGGTGATCGTGTGAGCGTAATCGGATCAGTTGCAAGCTTGACGGGCCACGGAGTGCATTTATCCATCATCCATTTCTTATTCCTGCCTAATACATCTTTTCCAATATTTCCAAGAATTACTTCTGAGAAAGGGACCGCAAATGATCCTTTCTCAAGTTGACCAAATTCCTGTGCTGGATCGAAAATCCCCTGCGGATCTCTGGTGTCTTCCGGCCTGAATGAATCGAGATATACTACCAGTCTGATCTTTTCTGGTACCCTATCAGCAACGGCAGCAGCAACCTTCCCCGCAAAACTGTGCCCGACCAAAATTATGTTTTCCAGATCATTGAACTTAATTACGTTCATGACGTCTTCAATTGCGGTCTTCATACCAATANNGGGAACACATTATGATCATTTGAAAGAAGTATCCGGTCAACTTTATTCCAGGCCCACCCTCCCAGCCAGGCTCCAGGTATGAGAACATAATTATACATATGAACCAAGGAGAATCGTTAAGTATTTAAGGGTTCGGCACACTTCATTCGGCGTATCTTTGATTTTTTTCGAAATTGCTTAAGCGGCCGGAGCGTTTTTCATCATAATTTCTTAATAAGGCTCATGGATTCTTTGCTTCATTCAAATATAAAAGAGAATTGGAGCTAAAGATGAAAAATTGTCTAACTAACATGTCACACCGCCGGATTTCACCTCAGTTTCGCTTTTTTTTCCACCGATTGAATGATGAACACTTCTAAAAGAAGATAAAAAATAGAAAGTGATCGCAAAAACAGCACCTACGATTAATGCTGATACCGGCAATATTATATTTATTTTAAGATATCCTCATAAAATAATCCGGCAATGGAATATTACTTTGCATTGAACTTGCGATCCTCATCGCGGTTTGCAAAATCTGATATAAAGAATAAATGACTTGTTCTAAAACGAAATGATTTGAGATTATGCCAAAATTGCAGTCCGCTTTAAGAAATATTAAATTTATTTAATAAACCTGAAGAGACAGCTAGAACTGTGTCATTTCCATAAAGTAAGTATCTTTTCCCGGTTAAATGCAGCTTTGCTCATGAAATATATGCCGACTGTTGCAATGAGTAAAAATACTGATATTATCAGTATGTTCTCCGTACTTGAAAGAGATATGACCTGAACCTCTCCAAGAACATACAGCACAAGGAAGGGCAATAGTGAGGCCGCACCCAACTGATAGGCAACCTGAACGCTTGAAGCCCTTGAAGAAGCAAGTGTACCAAAGCTGATACCATAGAGCATTGCCAGCGGCATTCCTATTAATATCAGGATAGCAGAGCCATAATTTGGAAAATAATAATATCCTATTACCTTGTATGTTGTAACATCAATCAATGAATAAAAAACAAAGATCCCGACCCACAATCCTATGATGACTGGGATGAAAGATGCAATGTATTTACCTATGAATATCTCGCCATCTGATGTCGGTGTTGCCAGAAGTGGTTCCAGGCTCTTTTCGACCTTTTCCCCGACAAGATTGTATGATGTCAGGTAAAGCGGTACAAGGGCTGATATGATCATGAAGAAGAAAGCAAACCAGCTTATCAATCCAACAACGGTTGAAGGCGGAGCTGACTTTGCTATAATAACATGATATAAAATAAGCGGAAGAGCAACTGCAAAAACAACAGGCAATAGGAATGTGAATGCAACAAGCGACCTTCTCTTCCGATATATTTTGAGATCTTTTTTGGCGATCGTCCATGATTTTTGCAATCTCAATCTATTCCTCCCCCACCAGCTTGAAGTATGCTTCTTCAAGAGACATCTTTACCTCGTTCACAGATTTGATTTTCCCCCCGGCTGCGGATATTGCATTGACGACAACCGGGGTATCCTTATCAATATCAGCAAGATCTATCAGGAGCGTGCCAGAATCCTGAAATATATTACCGAGGTTCAGCGCCTTCACTGCCTGCAATATCTGAGCATTAATATCGGCTAGCTTAATCGATATCCTGCTGCCAGAGAAAGATCTTTGAAGATTGCCGGGTGTGTCCACAGTAATCATGTGCGTTTTTAAAACGCCAATTTTGGTACAGATCCTCTGTGCTTCGTCCAGGTTGTGTGTGTTAAGCATTATAGTTCTGTTTTCTTTCTTCAGCTCAATTATGAAATCACGTATGGTCCGTGAGGCTTCAGGATCAAGATTAGCTGTCGGTTCATCCATAATAAGTATCTCCGGATCATGGATGAGCGCCCTTGCAACAGCCACCTTTTGCCTCATTCCCTTTGAATATGTTCCGACAGATTGATTTCTCTTTTCCCAAAGATCAAGCATTTTGAGATACTTTTCAATATTATTATTTACGAGCTGGTCAGGTGCTTCGTACATTTTACCATAAAATTGAAGGTTCTCAACTGCGCTTAGAGTATCGTAAAGACCAACATTGTCGGGCACCAGACCGATTATTTTTCTTGCCTTCATTGAGCCTTCAATACTGGAAATATCATACCCCCCTATTGACGCTGATCCTTCTGTTGGCGGTATCAGGCAACATAACATCCTGACTGTAGTAGTCTTACCGGCGCCATTTGGACCAAGCAATCCAAAGACTTCTCCCTTACCGACCTGGAAAGTCAGGTTGTCTACCGCCAGGGTAGAATGAAACTTTTTTGTAAGATGCTGAACATCAATTGCGAAGCTCATTTTCCCTGACCACCTGATAACGATAGGACAGATAAACTCATACAAATGATGTGAATTGGTGGAATTGTGGCCGTAAATTTTTGTCATGCGTTATAATGAGTTCAGAATATCTGTTTTCGACGCCCACTCCCTGCTGTGTAATTTATTTGATATCGGGAAAAACTAAGTGCTTGATTTAAATTCAATACCAGATTCAGTAAGTTCCCTGATAATGTATCTGAGGTTTTCACTGTTTTTAGATATTAATTCTGGAGGGAACGTGCCAATGCCCTCTATTCTCCCATCGATTATGAGTTTGGAAACTGCAACCGCAGGCAGACCGGTGAGCAGACTCATTGCAGTATGGTCCCGGTTGCCCCTTGCTGTGAGCATTGATCTTTTGGAACCGTCTGCAGATCTTACTATCAATATGCATAGATCTCTTCCAGGTGTTCTGAATCTGGAGAAGATGTGTTCTGATAATTTCCTTGCGGTCGTTCCCTCAATTTCATCGTCTGAAAAATACCCAAGGTCCCGCAGTACTTTCATCTTACCCAGGTGTCCTTTTATTCGTATTGTCCTTTCCGACAGGTTTCTAATCTTGAGTGATGAGAGCAGCGTTCTCAGTCCATCAGAAATGAAATATTCAAATTCTCCAAAACCGGGCAGAATTAGTGATCCAATTTCATCAAGAGGATCCATTGCCATAATTTTGTAGTTTGACAGGATCATAGCTTTTCTTGTATATTCATCTATCAGACCTTCAACGCTCCATGTAACAGAGTGAAGGAAAGGTTCTTTTGCTTCTTCGGGCAATCCACCAACTATAATTTCAATATCCTCAACGCCGTACTTGCTATATAGATTATAAGCCAGTATATTTGATAACCCCGGCGCAAAGCCGCAGTCCGGAACATAAAGGGAACCATTCGATCTTGCAAGTTTATCCAGATCATACGGGTTTTCAGGACTATATGACACATCAACGACGTTCAGCCCCCACTCCAGAAGTTTTTTTACCTGTAGATAGGCAACCTGGCCGGGCNNTGCTGATACGCAACCTGGCCGGGAAGGGCTACAACGACAAGATCGCTCTTCTTTATGATATCGGCTGATTCCATTATACTGCCGGAGATCCCCTTTACGTTTCTTAATGCATCTACCCGGTCTTTATCCGAATCAAGTGCAACTACATCATTGCCTTCAGAAAGCTTGCTGGCTATTAAAGAACCGATATTTCCTAGACCGATCACAGAAATCATGTTTACCCAATGATTGTGGATATACAATCTTTATGATCCAGACTGTTTCTGTAGAAATCTGCAATTTTTCACTCTTAAAATTTTGATATAATATTCAGGGAAACAGGATAGGATCGACCAGCACCGTA
>DAQB01000064.1 GCA_002502705.1 Thermoplasmatales archaeon UBA582
AGGGATATACGCATCCGTTTTGAGCGTACCAATGCAGCAGAATCGGCTGAAAAGCTTCCTGTGGACGCGGAGCGGTCATGTCATTCAAGCTCAATCCTGAGAAATGCCTGCGGTTCGGCATCCGGTGCCAAATTAAAATTCCGATGTGCAGCCAGATCCGTCTCGGACATGGCAAGGATAATCCGCTCCGCGATTCTCCTTACAACAGGAACAACGACGGAGTTTCCCGCCTGGTGATACAGGGCAGAATTGCTCAGCTCGGGCGGAAAAATGAAGGAATCTGGAAATCCTTGGAATCTGAACGCCTCCCTCGGAGTTATGTTTCTGAATTTTGAAGATTTTCGGCGAATTCCCAATAACATCATATGGTTAATTTAGAATCTTTCTCAGGTCGCTCACTATTCGGCCTCTATCATAAAATTCGCTGATCCTGTAGAGCAGCCCAAGGAGGTTCAATTCCTTAGCCGTTTTTTCTGCTGATGTGAAAAATTCTTTTGAACTGATAAAGTCTCCCAATTTTTCAGAGCATATACCGATATTAAGAGCAGCAAAAGAGATTCGTTCTGGGTTTCCAACTTTGATGCTAATCTCATAACTTTTCTTGGCCTCATCTAGGCCTAGATCCCAAGAAGATTCCTTAATGAACATTAAAGAGCGATAATAGTGTGTTTCCGCCTCAAGCCCTAGATTATTAGTTTGTTTGAATATGGAAACAGCTTTATCTAGGACTATCCTTGCATTTTGTAAGTCCCCTAGTTCGATATAACATCCGCCTAGGCCATTGTTGATATGGCCTATCAGTATAGCATCATTAATTTGTAAAGCCAATTGCATAGATTTTTCATAAGTTTTCTTGCTGTTGTCATAATCTCGCATCTGGGAGTAGTAAAAAGCCAACTTCATGTAACTGTTAGCAATTTCATGTTTATTGGGTGTCTCTTTAATAAAATCTATAAATTCTAACATATATTTAATCGCGTTCTTAGGGTTTCCTAACTTCATAGACCGGTCTGCTGCATCGTGATAAACTAAAGACATTAAATACCTGTTTCTAACTTGCATCGATATATTAATTGCTTGGTTGTGGATTTTTTCTGCCTTTTTGGCTTCTCCATTTTCAGCATATATTCTTGCTTCATTTACCATCAACCAAACTGAGAGGTAAGGGCTAGTTACACTTTCGGCCAATTTTTTAGCTTCATTAAGGTTTATAATTGAACTCCTAAAGTCTCGTATGTTTAGAAAGTACATTGAAATATCGCCAACTGCACGTGCGCTTGACTCAATGTCTCCAATTCTCTTGGCGATAGACAGGGATTCTTGGTATTTTGTAAATGATTCCTTTAATTTGCCCATTTGCGAAAGACAGTTTCCGATAAGTCGTAGAGAATATGCAATCATCTTTGATGAGTTGATTTGTCTGCTTATATAAAGTTCTTTTTCAAAATATTCCATAGCCTTTAAAGGGTTTTCAATATTCATGTAGTACGATCCAATTGCTCCATTGCATTCAGCTATCATTGACCGGTCCCCAATTTTTTCTGCGAACTCTAGTGCATCACTATAGTTTTTGAGGGCCTCTTTGTAATTCCCTAACTCCAAAAAGATGGTTCCAGTATTACCTAAGACGGCGACCAGGGAGTAAAGCTCCCCTCTTTTAAGCAGGAGTTCCTTACTTTTGTTTAATCTATCTATTCCATCGTCATAGAAACCAACTATAAGATCAATTGTAGAAGTTTCCATGTGAGAACGCAGAATCATGGTTTCATCCTTTAAGGAAGTAGCTAGAGCATAGTTATCATTAACGAATTTAAGGGCAGATTTTGTATCGCCCTTTTGAATATAGTCTTGTGCGAGATTCGAACGCAATTCAAAGATTTTGAGATTATCTTTTGCACTTATGCAAATTTTTAAACTTTCCTGATGATTTTGGATAGCTTTTTCAAAATTGCCTATTTGGGCAAACGAATTTCCGAGATGAGCAAGTGCTCTTGCTATATTATAACCTTTTCCTTGTTGCTTCGATGCGTTCAAGGCTTTGTTAAAATAACCGATGGCCTCCCTATGTTCAGAAACTAATTGAAGCAGGGTGCCAGATAGTGTGAATCTTAAACTAGGATCTTCTTTAAACCGATTAAAGAAGAAGCTTTTAACCTCCTTTTTCCAATAATTTCCATGTTTCATCTCTAAAGATGAGAGTGAAATTGAAAATTTTTCGGCGAGCATTTTTATAAAATCTTTTGTGTCGATGAAAATCCTTTTACCCCGATAGTTCTTAAATGGATTTCTTTCTTCTTTGACAGAGATATCCTCTATTGCAATCCTTTCTGGGTCATGATCCACAATGATGACTTCCTTATCGGAACCTACAATATTCTCAATTGCAGGACTTATATCGAAAATATCTGAACAACTGTAACCCAAAATGATCACAATATTATGTTTGCCAGAACTGAATAGATAATCTATTGGTATTTTTCGTTTTGATAAGTTGGTATGGTTGGCTACACTTTTTACAGTGGCCCTGATGGATGAAAAATTTTCACTCGTGCCATGAATCTTGATAAGAACAGGATCATCAGTTTCATTTATCTGTTGTAAGGAATCAAACTGATCTTCTTCGTAAAGAATAATTGGCATATCATGACTATTTTTAACCTCATTTTTTAATGCTTTCTCTAGGCAAGTGTCGAAATTCGTGGTTAAAATAGTTCTTGTTAGGCCATTTTTGTAGGCTTTTGCTAAGAACAAATGGTCTAGATCTGGGATAGCCTTGGAAAAAAATTCAAAGAGTTGATCTAGGTTAATGAAATCTGACAGCTTCTCAATAAAGCCTTCGAATGGTACCCTGAAATTATTGATAATTGATTGCTTCTTCTCATCGAAACCTAGACTTGCGAGTATTTCCGACTTTAAATCATCAGCAGTAGGCAAACCTGAATCTCTGGAAATACCGGAACCACAGAAAAAGGCAACATTCCCTGCCCTTAATTTCAGACTATTGATATAATCTGAAATAACATCCAAACTCATATTGCGATCTTGATTCATATTTTCTCTTAGTATTTAAATTCACAAGACCTCTAGAGTTTACAGAAGTACTTTTATTTGTTCAGGGTGGTCTAAGTTCTTCTACTCTCATCGCTCCATTTATCCTTCTGCAAACGTTGCATGTTCCCATTATAGCCATCCCAGCATCATAGTCAGGTATGAGGACATTAGATAGAAATTCAGATAAGTTATCTTCATTAGACCGGACCGCAGAATGTTCTCTAATCAAACTGTCCAGATCATCATTTTGCTTCAGCAAATTTAGAAGCGACCTTGTATTTTTCTGGGCATCTAAAATCATAAATGGTAATAATGCAATGGACGGCATTTTCGTTCCGCTATTCAATGTGTTAGAGAAGCGATATTCGAAGAGATTCTGATTTTTAATTTCTTGTATATTTATACTATCGCTCCGGTATTTAACATAGTCACCTATTATTTTCAAAGAATCAAATTCATTAATCTTTAATGTACCACCTGTTCCCATGGACATTGTCAAGCCCATTTCCGAGGTCAATAGACCATAGAGGTCTTGAAGTAACTGGTTTAATACATTCTCTGCATTGGGTGCATATTTTTTGGCATCATCGAATAAATCATCTATATTTATTCTGGTACCATAACCTGAATTTAGATGAGATATCAAATTATTATAAAGATTGAGAAGCTCCTCATGGAATATATTAACATAGCGAGGAGGAATTTTTGGTGAAACGAATTCACTTCTAAATTGCACTAATGAAGTATGTGGAAATTTAGGTTCTCCTCTAATAGTCATAGCAGGATCCTGAATTTTAAGGATGTTGTATGTTACAAGATTTTTTGCATCACTGTACAGTTCATTATAATGGGCTTTAAGATGTTGGCTCTTTCTGTCTTGAAGGCGTTCTTGATAGCTGTTCCTTCTTTCCCCTCTGATTATCAAGTAAGAAGCAATGACGGCAATAATTCCAGAAATTACCGCTCCAATAATACTTCCGGCAATATCATACCATAACACAGATCATTCACACCCTCTCTGTTTGTCTTTTATATCCACCCCTCCACCCACTTCCTCATTTCCTTTCTATCCTCATCATCAAACGGTATGTTAAGGTAGTGCTCATACTGTGTTGTCGTGGTATGACCCTGTGACAGGGCAATTTGTAAAGCCTTATCCGGATAATAAAACACAA
>DAQB01000127.1 GCA_002502705.1 Thermoplasmatales archaeon UBA582
AGGTAGAGTATACTCGAATCATCCTTCAATGGAAAATAATCCAGTCCATTTAACAGGGCTGCCCCCAGCTTGCTTCTTTTCGGTTCAATCTTTCTTGCAAATTTTCCATGATAATTTACGATATCTTCGCCGAATACAGCTTTCTTGTATTCTGTAATAGTGAAGAAATCCTTCCCAATCCGGATGAGCCTATCACCGAAATTNNTAATCTAAATGCTTTCTATTGCATAATTATCTGCTGCCGCTTTATTGGTTAAGAAATATATCCTAATTTGAGATACACAAATTATGTTCTGTGAGATGTGTGGGAAAAACGTTTCAAAAACTCAGAAGGTAAGGGTGGAGGGCACCGTTCTTTTAGTCTGTGATTCATGCGCTCATTTTGGTGTGCCGGTAGACCCTCCTAAAAAACAGGTTCAGTCAGTTGTAATCGAATCACCATCAAGAAGCACTGCTCACTTTATACCAAAACAAAAGGTAAACCATCCGAAGAAAAAACCATCAGATTCAGAAGACATTTTTGTGGTACCTGAATACGCCCAGATAGTAAGAGAGGCAAGGGAAAGACTCTCATGGACCCAGGAGGACCTGNNAGGAAACTTGAAAAGTTACTTGATATCAGGCTGCTTGAAAGCTTCTGATTTAGCGGAAGATGTTTGAGAAGGTTAAAGAACAATGAAACCGATCACTTGCTGAGCTGGGAAACTTGAAACTGGAAGTTGGACAGAGGATTGATATCGAAGTAGATTTAGAGGATCTATTTGATCAGGTTGACAATAAGATAATCGCAACATGGTTCCACAAAGGTAACCCAATTTACATTGAGCTTGAGGTCAGTGCTGCACTGGTCAAGCAGATTCTCAAGTATTTCGAGAATACTAAGAAGAGGAGCGCCCTGCTCTCAGTTACAAGGGTATCTCAAAGAAAATTCGAGGTTCAGCCTACCATGGTTGTTGTCAGCAAGAGAGACTGATAGTATCTTTGATAATTTTTTAATTTATCACATTGAAAAAGAATTAAGTATCTGGAAACGGAAACAACAAAAGATTATTATAGGTCCATTTGAATTATTTCATGAGATTATGTCAAAGGTCAGGTTTAACAAAAAAGAAGACCTAGATGACGTTGCCAGCTACGAAGAACTTGATAGAACTGTGTATGGTGAGGAAGAGGGCAATAAGAAATTAAGGACTAATTCTCGTTCTGTCCCGAGGAAATAGGGTAACTTCACGTATATTGTGCATGTTAAGCATTATCATAGTCAGCCTTTCTAGCCCCAGCCCCCAGCCTGCATGAGGCGGCATCCCGTAGCGGAAAGCATTGCTATAGAACGAAAAGTCCTCCGGGTTAAGTCCTTTTTTCCTGAACCTCAATTCCAGCATGTCTGGGTCATGTACTCTCTGTGCACCCGATGTAATCTCGAATTCCTTAAACTGGAGGTCAAAAGAGTTGCTGAGACTTTCCTGACCAGGTTTTGGCATAGTGTAGAAAGCTCTGAGCTCAGATGGCCATTCGGTAATGAAATAAAAACTCGGGAATTCAGACCCGATTATTTTCAGGTTTTCAGGTGTAAAATCTGATCCGAAATTTACCACTTCATTTCTATTTGAAAGTAATTCAATGCACTCGTTATAGGTTATTTTCGGGAACTCGTCCGGTGGTTCCGGAAGATTTATGCCGTGAGAACTCAGGGAATCACCCAGAGTAGACTTCAGCTGCCTGATTCCACTTTTGATTGATTCCTGAAGCATTCGCATTGCATCCGTATGGTCAGAAAATCCCATCTCTATGTCAATAGAAGTAAATTCATTCAGGTGCCTTGGTGTGTTGTGTTTTTCGGCTCTGAAAGCTGGCCCAACCTCAAATACCCTGTTAAAACCAGCAGAAATCAGGATTTCTTTGTAGAGCTGTGGAGACTGGTTTAAATATGCATTTTTCTCGAAGTACTGAACTGGAAACAAGTCTGCTCCACCCTCGGTGGCAGCTGCCACAATTTTTGGTGTGTGAACTTCAATGAATTTCTGCTCGTGAAGGTATTTCCTGATCCCCCACAATACTTCAGACTCAGATCGGAATATCAGGTTGTTTTCCTCCTTTCTCAAATCAATGAATCTGTTATTTAAGCGAGTTTCTATATCTGCGTTTACCTTATCGATGACTCCCAGTGGGAGTGGAGTGGCCGATTTGTTCAGAACGGTCAGGCTGTCAGCTATAACCTCTATCCCATTCTTTGTAAGCGCTTCCTTGTTAAGTTTCCCCCGAACAGAAACAACGGTTTCCCTCTGCAGAGAAGAAATAGCTTTCTGCAGGACTTCTTTATCTTTTTTAACTGTCACCTGCAAAACACCTGTGTGATCCCGCAAAACAATGAAAGAAACTGTTTTCAGGACCCTAAAGTCCTGAACCCAGCCATTGAGGGTGACTTCAGTATCGTTTTCCTGAGTTAATGCATCTGCAATTGAAAGACTCACGGGACGTTATGCTTATTGCAAATTAAATATTATTGTGTTTGATCAAATATGCTTTTTCCTATCACTGGCTTTTTCCAGAAAAAGAAAGGTTAATTTAAATCGTTATAATGTGCAGCATGTGCGCGAGAAGCAATTGTTTGCAGTCGTTCTTTTGTTTGCCATAATATTATTGCTTATCGTCTCGATTGCTCCTATATCGCAGGGTTATTCCCAGTCAGTCTCCAGCAAGGATATCGTTGTAATAAATATGCAGGAGAATGTAGATCCTGGGAGCTCTGCTTTTTTTAAGAGCTCTCTGACGGGCCTGAGTACTTCCAGCGTGGAAGCGGTTGTGATCAACATGAATACGCCTGGAGGTTACATTTCAGACATGCTACAGATAATATCTTACATTAACTCAACTGAACTTAAAGGGATTCCAGTCTACACCTATATTGATGCTGGCGG
>DAQB01000076.1 GCA_002502705.1 Thermoplasmatales archaeon UBA582
AAAGAGAATTGCTTCTGCCCCAGGTGAGTGCCTTTTCGAGTGTTGTGGTTAAATATCCAGCATCACCAGTCTTCATTTAATCCACCTCATATGCCCCTCTTTGAAAGCATAGTAGACCACAAATAAAGGCATTAAAAGAAATATAACTGTTTCAATGAATGGCAAAAGGCCAAGTTTATAAAAATCAAATGCCCAAGGGAAAAGTAAAACCATATCGACATCAAAAACAACAAAAAGTAAGAGGATTACATAGTACTGAATGTTAATGAAAGAACCAAAGGATCCCCTTGATATTTCACCGGATTCATATGGCTCCATATAGGATGAATCTGAAACTTTTGGCGAACTGGCGTTCCCTGCGGTTTCAAGAATGTCCTTAGGCTTAAGGCTTATACCTTTACCCTTCTTGTATCTGCCCTCACTTATACTCGGTAATACCATGAAAGTAGCGAACATAGCCAGAATCAGCAGAATGAGTATTATGGCTATGGGCATTTGATTTTTATANNAATTATGGCTATGGGCAGGTAGCCGTAAAGCATGTTTTCTGCATTACAAGAAGATATTTAAGAATTTACAGGTTATTGGATTCAGATGATTAGAACCGGACATCAGATTAAGTCTCACTGAGATAAACCATGTTGTTATCTGAAGCAGATCACTTCAATCTTATTTTCCTTTGTATTTTATGTTCAGTTATTCCAATATGCTTTCAAGATTTTAGATGTGATAGTCATAGATCAGCAATTGAGATTACTGTCCTGGGGTCAAATGGCCTTCTTGTCTTCTTTCGGATTTCATTCATCAAACTCCCCTGCCTGATACCTGGATTATTCTTCTTAATATCACCGATCAGATCCCTTAATTCATTCTGGCTAAGAGGTACTATCTCGCCGGATTCAGGTATGCTTTTCATTTCAGCTCCAGAAGAGAGAATTTCAAACCCGGCTTCCACAGAAGTTACATCCAGTCCATGTTTTACAATGCTCTGAACAAGCCATATTATTTTTTCATCCTCAATCGATTTGCCCATCTTCCTCTCAACTTCCGGTATTTTCTGAAGTATTAACCTGGAAGCTGATCTGAATGGTATGAACTCCCCCAGTGCAAGGAAAATTGGTAGCCTCATATTTGTAACAATAGTATTGGCATCCTGTCTTGATATTCCATAATCTTTGCTTATCTTATCTATCCTTTCCTCTGCAGAAAGTTTGCCGAAATCTATGGCCTCCTTAAGGTCCTCATTTGTAACATGAAATGGCTTGACATCGGTTTCTGGGTACATCCGCTCGGCACCGGGTAAAGGCCTCAGATACGCTGTCCTGCCTTTGTCAGAAAAGAACCTGGTTTCCTGTAGATCGAGTTTGATTAGCTTCGTAATTCTAGAAGCAATTTCTCTTGAAAGAATGTCAGCAGTACGTTTTGTTGTAATTACTAGAAGGATGCCATCGTTCACCCCGCGGCCAGTTTTCTTTGAAATGGTTTTTACTGTTGAATCATCAATTCCGTATCCAGGTAATTCATCCGAATGAAGCACACCACCTACAGAAAAGGCTCTTGCTATATCTGCAATCTCCTGACCCATTCTTACGTCATCCTGCTTCAGTGTTTCATTCATGTTCTCGAGGCATGCGGCAAATATTCTCTTCCCCTCAGAGAGACCTTTTTTGACCAAAATGCTACCTGTGCCTTCAAAAAGATCGGAGACATCTATAAATTCCAGATATGATCTGTTGAAACCACCTCTTTTCTTAATGATCTCAGAGGCTCTTGCAATTGACTGCTGTCTGGAAACCTCACTTTCAATGGCCTCCTTTATTTGAGAAAGTCTTGATATCCCCTTGATTTCGACTCTGCCATAGCCCATGGAAAGATTGACATCCTGCCTGATTGAATCTGAATCCTTTGTGATAAGACCTGTTATCATTGCCGAAAGTCCAATTAAACGTGCAACTTCGATTGCATGATCTGCACTCTTTATGTCAGGTTCCGTCGTGATCTCAACCAGTGGAATCCCAAGACGCCCAAGTGAATATTTTACCATGTGATCCTCTTCAGCTATCTTTCGCGCAGAATCTTCCTCCAGGCAAACAGAACTGATTCTTACTTTTCCACGTTCTGTGTCTAGAGAACCGTTCATGGCAATAAGAGAAGTTCGCTGGAATCCGGAGGTGTTCGAGCCGTCGATCACGATTTTCCTCATGCATTCAATATCCTCAAGAATGGAGCATTTTAGTGTTGCAGCTATCTTGAGTGCAGCTGAAAGTGCATGTGGGTTCATTGGCCTGGGTGGTTCTTCATCAATCTCAACAAGACAGGTGTTGTCTGTGAGAACATAATCGAAAGCCCTGCTCCTCTCTTCCTCATAAATGGCTGCCCTGTCAACCAGCCCTGATTCACCAGATGTCGGCTTCAACCTCCGGCTGATCTGTCCTGTTATCTGATCAGTGCCACTGACTGGACACCTGCAGAACAGTTTCCCTGTATTAAGCTGCAGGTGGACCTCGAGTCCTATTACTAGATCCTTATTCATCTTATTTCCACCGTGTCAGATCGCAAAGTAATCTCCCCTCTCATGTCGGACTGCATTAATTTTGCAAAATTATCCGGGTCTTTCTTCAGGACATACATGGATTTTACCATTGCAGTTTCGGGTAACATATCCTCCACAGGTATAGCCCCGGAGGCTGAAAGGTTCCTGCCGCTGGCATATACGTCAAGGTCTACCCTCCCGTTCAGGCACTGTGAGGTTATAACTATATGGATCCCGGAATCAGAGAGATCGCGTATTTTTTTTAATAATGCTTCAGCAACGTGCCCAAGACCTGTCGCCATGATAACTACCGCCTTTTTCCCCCTGGAGAAATTCTCAAGTTCCTCTTCTGTAGAGGCGGGTGTGAAATAAAATATCCCGCATCTCTTGTCAAGCTGATCAAAAAGTTCGATTGAGCTGTCTGTTTTCTTTCTGATGTTTTTGATAAAAGTTCTGCGGTCAGTAATTCTTCCTATTTCGCCATCCCCCATTGGCTTGAATGCATCCCTGCGCGATGTATGCATCTTCCTCGCCCTGACGCCCCTTATAAGGATAGCGGAACCATCTGAACTGTTTGCATGCATGCAGATCCCAACTTCACCGATGTTCTCTAAAGAAAACCTTATGGATGACTCAATATTTTCAAAGGCATCACTGCTTGGTCGATCCGAGCTTCTCTGAGAACCTGTCATGATCACAGGCGCAGTCTGCTTCTCAAACATGAATGACAGGGCAGAAGCAGTATAGCTCATTGTATCAGTTCCATGCAGCAAAACAACAGCTTCGCTGGATTCCATCGCTTTCTTGATATCATGTGATATCTTGATCCAGTGAGAGGGGGTCATATTCTCGCTGAGTATGCTATCTATTATCTCTGTCCTGAGATTGATCCTATCCTCCAGATCGCTAATTGCCTCCCTGATGAACGAAAGATCCTTTGTCGGCCTGACGGCACCGGTTGTATAGTCGACCCTGCTTGATATCGTCCCACCAGTGGACAGGAGACTTATCCTGTGAGCTCCCCGACCTATATTAGTCTCTTCCTTCATTGTTTTTCTATGATCTTGTGAGATATCATATATTTTGATGATCTTCACATCCGCCAATGGAAAACGGACATTATAACCACTGGCTAGCTTGAAAACACCATACCCCGAATCTTCCTTTATGAAAGTAACATGCAGTTCCTGACCATCGTGCTCTATCTGCAATTTTGAGCCAGAAGGTGGTAATGACTGACCTGACATTTTAGCACCCTTGCTTTACCATATCACGTTCGTATAATTTATTCCATTGCCTCTTCATTTAAAAGAAAAAAGTCCTGATGAACCTTGTGATCTGTCCCCTTTCAGATTTTCAATCAGGGATATCGCATTTCTCGGTGCATTGCCATCTGGATGATTGTTGAAATAGACGTAGAGGTCTGTGTAGCTGTCCTGCAGTTGTTGTACATATCCGGATAACTGAGTAATTTCCTTTCCGTAATCATACCTGTATTTTTCCATGGCGTAGTCGTTAATCCTGTTCCATGCTTCAACGTTTCTTCCGTGGAGGCGAATGTACGCGAAATCAGCTTTTGATACAAGAGAACCTATGCCAAGATCCGGGCTGTCTATATCCACGAGAGCGATATTCAGGTCTGATAATCTCCTGGATATAGATGGATCAATAAATAATTCCCTGTTCCTGATTTCAACTGCATACCTGTATCTGCCAGTGTCAAGATTTGAAAGTATTCGATAGAGGGACTCGAGTTTGTCTGCCCCAAGAAAAGGTGGAAGCTGGAGTAGAAGGGCGCCAAGCCTTCCCTTTTTAAAAAACTCCTCAATGAATAATCTTTCGTAAGCTTTCAGATATGATACCGCACCTTTTTCATTGTGCAGGATAAGATCATGGGTTAATTCCTTTGGAAGCTTGATTGTGAACCTGAAGTTTGGTATGCTCTTAACTGTCCTTGTCCATGAGGAAACTGCGTCAATAGACGGTGTATTGTAAAAGGTACTGTTAATTTCGACAGAATTGAAAATGCTTGAATAGAAAGCAAGTTTATCCTTCTCGCCAGATGGATAGAAAACTTTCTCCCAATCCCGGTATGACCAGCCGGAAAAGCCAATATAATTCATCTGATTGACTTCAGCATTTCCCTCGCTATAATAACTCTCTGTATCTGGTTTGTACCTTCATAGATCTGAGTTATCTTTGCATCCCTCATGTGCCTTTCAGCATCAAAATCCGTTGTGAAGCCGTACCCGCCAAAAAGCTGAACGCAATTCGTTGTAATCTCCATTGCCGCATCTGATGCAAACATTTTGGCCATAGAGGATTCCTTTATGCAGGGCTTATGGCTGTCCCATATCGATGCTGCCCTGTATGTTAAGAGNNCCTCCAGTTTAGTACCCATGTCGGCTATCATGAATTGTATTCCCTGAAAATCTGATATCACCTTACCAAACTGTTTCCTCTGTTTGATATAGGATATGGCCTCCTCAAGGGCACCGGCTGCGATCCCATTAGCCTGGGCTGCGATTCCTATTCTACCGGCATCCAGTGTTTCCATCACAACCCTGAAACCCTCGTTTACCTTGCCAACGACGTTTTCCTCAGGAATCTCAGCATCGTCAAATACCATTTCGACGGTACTCGAACCTCTTATCCCCATCTTGTGTATGTCCCTGCTTACATTTATCCCCTTATATTTGTTTTCAGCGACAAATGTCGTTATTCCCTTATTCCCCTTCGAAGGATCTGTCACTGCGTCGAATACAAAGAAATCCGAAATTCTACCATTTGTCACAAAAATCTTTGAGCCGTTGATTCTGTAGACATCACCATCCTTTTCGGCCTTCGTTCTTATTGATGCCGCATCACTGCCAGCTGATGGCTCCGTTATGGCCAGGC
>DAQB01000016.1 GCA_002502705.1 Thermoplasmatales archaeon UBA582
GACTTCTGTCCCGAAGTCTGATTTTTGTCTACTATAATGTATAGTAAAGGCAATCTTAATTCATTTATGCGTTTAAACATAATATCTAAGCAGAACTTAAAAGATGACGAGTAATGTAAGTTCCAATCTAAATCGCCGTTTTGCATTGGGCCGCCATGTAAAGATTCACCATAACACGGTGACACAGATAACTGCTTCTTAACGGAAGCAAAGAGGCATAGGCAGTTGTTTTCAAAGCATGGATCGAAAATCACAAAATTAGTTCTTCATTACATATGCCAGAGTGTTATCGTGCTACTGTCATATTTGGAAATAATTTCCCTGTATAAGATTGACATCAGTGCCAGATTGCTCCGTAAACTGTAATCGAAAATTTAAGAGATGCAGTGGGTGGGCTACATCCCTTCAGCTTGTAAAACTAAGGTGAATCATAATTAATAATGGCACTGAGTGCATTTTGTACATAGGATAATTTCATGAACTCACTCCAGACAAAGCCGTTAAAGTAATTTTGTTCCATGAGTACTTCTATTCCCACATCTATCCCAAGATACTCGTTTGAATACCAGTTGTCCCCGATGTTGAATGCATCAATGAAACCGTACTTGCCGTAGGTCAGATTTTTCATATGCCATAGATTCATCACCGCATCTTTTGACTGATTTGGAAGAAACGGCAATGCACCTATCATAGCGTAAGGAGCCACTGTTCCATCCGTAAACCCATTTCTGGTCCCGTAAGCCTGGTAACCAGAGGGCCCAGTGGAGGCAGACAATCCCCAGAAGCCATCCTTAAAGGTCGTGTATTGTGTGTTGTTTTGACAGAATGAGATATCATATTCAATTGCTTTTTTAGAATTCTCCCAGAGATTCCCTATAACCGGAAACGACACATTCATCAGATTGAGATAGGCTTCCGAGTACAGATATGTAAATTCACTTTCATCGTACGATGCATAATGCTTCATGGCACCATTTCCGTTAGACTGCCAGGTTGAGATCCACGAATACCAGTCCCCAACGGGAATGGGGTGTGTTGGAGAACCTATGGCAAGTATATACATCAGGGCAGCCTCGCTGTATCCCGTCCAATAATATGGAGAAAAACCGGATTCGGGATACCACGCAAGATCCAGCAGACTTGTATTGTTTGTCATCCATTGCCAGTTAATTCTTTCGTATAATTTTTCGGCCAATGTCTGTATGGCAGTTCCGTGGAAGTACTGGCCCGTAAGTAGGGCACCGGCGATGAAGAGGGTAGTATCAATGGGTGAAACCTCGCTGTCATAAGCTCTGGAACCGTTTTTCATATTTATGAAATGAAAATAAAAACCATTGTAGTTGGCAAGATTGTAAAAATAATTCAATGTAGTCAGAATCCTTTCGTAAGTGAAATTGTAAGATATCAGGCCATTCTGGTTTGCAATAACCAGTGATGCTAAGCCAAAACCGACAGCAGCTATTGAAGATGGAGAATCGTTTGTGGAGTGGTCTCTTATTAATCCGTTTTCAGGATTAACCTGATTAAGGAAATATTCTATGGAATTATTCTCGTTCTGGACTAATATTTCATTCACCGATTGCTCATTTGTTGTCTTTTTTTCAGAAATATTCCTCACCTCATACCGCTCGTATAGTGCTCCGGCCGCAATCAGTACAAGGGCGAGCGAAACTGCGATAATGAATTTCAGCCGCACTTCGTGCTACTTTCATTATTTTGATTTAAACTTTTCCATAATCCTTGTACTAAGTCTTATAGTAAATGGAACTTGAGAAGAAAGAACATCAGACAGGCATGTTCACCTTAATCTTAAAGCAACATTTTTCCACAAGCAGGGTGGTTACATTACTGGAGCCTGGCCCCCATGATTGTGTGTAGATTATAATAATGTCTCCTGCAGTAACATACGTTTCCTAAATTCTGCAAAATGCTTGCTTGGATGTTTCTGGCCATTAGCAACATCCTTCATCTCCAAAGGAGGTAGTCCTCGCAAACCCATAATTCTCTAAAGTAACACAGAGTATTGAGAATCGGTAGCACTGGCCTGGGGTTAGAGCACTGGAGACGCTCTTGGCCACCGTGCAGCTTAATTCCTCGCTGGGACCTGGCGGATATATTGCAGCAAATACTGCAGCGGAAGTAAAAATATGAATGCAGCAATTTGTGAAGACGTTCCATACGATTAAAATAATGCACCAAAACAAAGTGCAAAAGCGAAGGTCAGATTGCATTGCCGTTCAGCTTGGCCTTGACAATCCTTGGAAGACTGTACCTGCTTTCAAACGGATGTATAAGTGTAACTTGAAATCCCAGCAGGCTTTCTTTCAGTTCACTGAAAAGATTTAACATTTCCTGAAAATTCTCCACAGCTACCAGAATAAGGATAGTCCCATCAAAATTTTCCTTGAAGGAAACATAGCTGGATTTAAGAAGATCAAGAACTTTTTCTTTTATCTCATTCCTCCTGATATCTCCGTGATTTATGGAGACTATGTAGAAAAGAGGATTGACGCCCTGGTATCCATTGAAGATAGGTTCACATGAAA
>DAQB01000102.1:0-1178 GCA_002502705.1 Thermoplasmatales archaeon UBA582
ATAATATTGTCCCAAAGCCGAGCTTCTTATCAATATTTATATATACGTTTCTTATTTTGCTTCCCATATACTCTGCATTTTTTATTAAAAGTAGAGTCATACCAGTGTGGCTTTTATATGTATACATTGTATTATTTCTCACTTGTGTCTCAATGTTGATTCCTTCCATACTCTGGTGGAAACTTGGCAACTCATACTCAAAGGCTAATTTCGAGAAAGAGATTGACAATTTATCAACAAAAAGAGAATGATGGTAATGATAAGGATTGTAAGAGTTGATAGAAGAATAATCCAAATGTTTGAATAGGCACTCATTAGTTCTGTCAAGAAAACCCAAAAACTCCGTCCCAGTACGTAAAGAAAAGACACTATTACAATCATACGGATACCTCATGCTTCGACCTCCATCTCCTTGCGGTGTTGTTCTATAACGTTCTTGTATTCATTTAACGCCTTTTGAAGAAGACCGCTTGGAGTTATTTCAGGGTGTTCCCGCAGAAATTCCACATTCTCTTCGCTTATACTTACAGTGATTCGTTTTGACATAATATCTAATTACGTAAAGTGTAAATGGAATATAAACATTTCCATTTACGTAATGTGTAGTAATGAAAGCCAATAATTACTACTTATGACATGTGAATGTTGTAGAGACTCATGATTACCGGACTTGGAAAACATGCTTCCACTGTGCTTATCTTCCTATTGGAAAGGGGAAAAATTAAAAAAACGGACTTGAAGGAGGTTATCTCTAATCCCCAGACTTATGACAGAATGGTTAAGGAACTCAAAAATGTCGGTTTTGTAGAAGTAAGGGAGAAAGTAATCGGACGAAGAGTCCTTTTCGTATCTCTAACCCCAAAAGGTCGTGCAGTCGCAGAACAACTCAAGCATGCGGAAGATGCTGCAAAGGGCAGGAAATTTACTTTTCCGGATAAATTTGCAATCATCTCCTTCCTGGACAAAAAAGGATCAACATCGTTGCATGATCTCAAGGATGAATTCCAGGATGCAACCGAATTGGTGAGAGATCTTGAAAGACTTAAGATCATAAAACAGGAGATAGACCATTCCAGTCATCCTCCGGTGAATTTCATTGTATTGACTGAGAAGGGGAAGGAGATAGCATTGCTTTTGAGGAAGATTGAAGAGATTTTGAAGGGGTGAAATGAAATGGA
>DAQB01000102.1:1256-2503 GCA_002502705.1 Thermoplasmatales archaeon UBA582
GGCCGCCGACATTGTTAACTCCGGAGGTCTTAATCCTCATGAGAACATGTTGGCAGTCAGAGAGAATGGGGTAAACATAGTAATCGAGGGAAATAGGAGGCTTTTGGCAATAAATTGCATCATTACTCCTAGCAAAGTACCAATAACTATGAGGAAAGAGTTTAACCATGCGATTGGGCAACCTTCTCAGGATCTGATTAAACGTATATCCATTGTTAAAGTGGTATTTATGGCTNNTTCTGGACTTAGCACAAAACAATGGGGGCTAATTTCGCAGTGGAGGTTTGTAAAAACAGAGTTTGACGATCATAATAAAGACATCGATGCAACCGTAAAGGCCTTGAACATGGACAAGAGCAAGGCGATAAAGTCCATCAAATATTACAATCTTGTAGAATATATTCGGACGATTGGATACTGGGATGATGAAGGTCTGAGGCGGGAAATAAGCAAGAATAGATTGTGGCCAACTAGGATGACATGGTCTCTTGGATACACTGAAGTCAATTCAGAACTCGGGCTTCAGTATGGAAATCACTATGAAATCCAACATTCTCCATATTTTTCCAAGGAAAAGTTTGATACTCTCTTATTCAGGTTTGCCAAGGCCTCACTGACGGATTCAACCGGAGATGAAATTGATACGAGGAGACCCGTAGAGGAAACCTTGAATCTTATATGGGGTTGGAAAGCTGAGTATGACCTACAACACCCTCTTTCTGATCAGTCAGATGCGCCTGGAGAAACAGGTTCTACTGATGGAGGTCCGACGGAGAATACGACAGATGATACTAAAGAATCCGATACCCAATCCGATTCAAGTGCTAAAGGAACCACTTCAACTAAAGGTAAGAAATCTAAGAAGCATCGTAAAGTAAAATACTTTGGAAAACTCGAATGCAGCGTCAGCGATGAGAGACTAATTACGCTTTCAGAAGAGATAACACGGCTCCCAGTAAAAACGTATCCAACTGCTGCAGTGATGTTAACACGTGCTTTGATTGAATCTTCCCTAATATACTTGATCAAAACCAAAGGATTGCATCCTCAGCTTAAGAAAAAATGTCAGAACAAATGCGGGCTTGATGAAGTAATCAATTTTGCCATTGACAATGCAACAAGACTCTTTAATGATCCTTCAATGGCAAATCCTTTGAGATACCTCCAGGGTTCTGGTGGACATAGAATATATATGAATGACATTGTGCATGGTAACTGGTCTGATCCAACTGCTGCTGCGGTTGAGG
>DAQB01000098.1 GCA_002502705.1 Thermoplasmatales archaeon UBA582
TCCATCTCCAGAAATTTGGCGGGGCGATGCGAAGGAGTCTGGAGCCAGAATAGTTGCAACCGGAAGGAGCGATTTTCCCAATCAGATAAATAACAGCCTGGTTTTCCCGGGTGTGTTCAGGGGTGTCCTGGACGCAAGGGCAAGGAAGGTTGATTTTGATATTATGGTAACAGCTGCAGAATCTATTTCCGGAAGGATACAGGAACCCGACGAGGATCATATAGTTCCATCAATGGACGACTGGCACCTATACCCGGAACTTGCATCTGCCGTGGCATACAGCTGTGTTGCAAAGGGATATGCACGTAGATCTGCATCGAAAGAGAAGTTTCTTGAAATTGCGACTGATATCATAGAGGAAAACAGGAAAGCATACGCTGCTCTCCTTGACAGCGGGTCGATTAAGCCAAAACCGGAGGCGTAATAAATGGCAGTGGAAATAAAAATAAGGAAAGCAAAAAAAGAGGATATAGGCGAGATGGCAGTCTTGATTTACAGGCTAAAGAAGCTCAATGAGGAATTCGATACCCATTTCAAGGTGTCAAGCGATGCCGAGAAGCGGATACCTGAATACCTTGAGAGAATCTTGAATGAACCTGATAGATTTTTTGTTATTGTTGCAACAATTGGATCAAAGGTTGTTGCAGTCCTGAAGGCCGATGTCAGGGAAAGGATATCATATGAGCCACCTCAGGATATCAGAATTACAGATTTCTACATTGCACCGGAACATCGCAGAAGCGGCCTCGGGAAGAGGATGATCTCTGAACTCAAAAGCCAGATGAGATCTTCAGGATACAAGCTCCTGACCGTCGAATTCCCAACATTCAATGTAATTGCGAAGAATTTCTACATGAAGGAGAAGTTTGTTGAGAATATAACCGTTCTCAGATATATAGAATGATTCCTGAAAAGATGAGCAACAAACATTATTAGGTGCGATCGGAATAACATGATGATATTATGGTAACACACGAAAGTTTCGTATCAAAGGTCATAAATTATAAGAACGTTGAATTTTCGAGGCCTTATGTATTTGTATCATTTATGGACAATTCAGCTGTTGGCGTAATGACGTTGAAATACATAATTGAAAGCCTTGATCTGCATGAGTTTGCAAGGATTTCGTCGCCTTACGTTCCACCAGTTACGGTTTTTGCAGCCGGGAAACTCAGACATCCTTTCAGGCTTTATGCCAATAATTCAGGTACCCTGGTATGCATCCTGAGTGACATACCTGTTGACCCTGATGGGTATTATGAAGTTACTTCAACACTTCTTGACTGGATTACGTCTGTGAATCCGAAGGTCGTTGTGAACCTTGATGGTGTCGCTTCAAAGGAAGTTCCGGAAGGACCAAGAACATTTGCTGTCGGTGATAAGGAAAATTTAGCTCTCCTTGCCAAAAAGAAGATACCACTTGCAGGTTCAGCACTGATTACGGGACTTGGCGGTAGTATAATCAGTGAGTCGATTGTCAGGCAGGTGCCGGTTATGAGCTTCTTAACAGTTACAATGGAGGAAGTCCCTGATCCAGATGCGGTCATATCAAACATAGATGCGCTGAATTCTCTTTTTTCGCTGGACATAAAAAAGGAGCCTCTTCTTGATGCTGCAAAGAAATATCATGAGGAGCTAACAAAGATAATGGAAGAATACAATAAGGTAAAATCACCTGGAGGGAAAACGCCGGAAAGCATGTACGGTTAACATTGCTTAATAATCATTTTCCAGATTGAATTTTTTCCGAAAAAGAGAAACCGGTTTACATCAAATCATAACAGGGTTGAGATTGCGAGACCTGCGACAATTGCCAGTATGCCAATGATCTCCAGACGTGTATATCTCTCATGAAGAAAAACTATGATCAATAATAGTCCGACGGGCACTGAAAGCAATGTTATTACGCCTGTGAGGGTGGATCCATACATCGTGATAAATATCCCGTAGGAACCGTTTGCTATACCCGAAAACAGGCCGCCGATGAATGCTAAGACTCTGAGCCTGACCGGGCTGATAAGCGGTGGTTTTGTGATTGCATTGATGAATACCAGGACTATTAAAATAGAGAGATACAGAAGAAAAGTCAGGAAAATCGGGGCAGGGCTGGATACTGAATCAAAGGAAATCCACTCGAGTGCCCAGAGCAACGGCGAGAAGGCGAGAAAAATGAAGGGAACAGTCACCTTTATCTTACCTGAATCGTTCCTTTTGTAACCCATAAGGAAAAGCCCAAATATTGCGACGAATAACCCTAAGATTACGTAGTTCCCGGGATATATTGCAAATACTATGGCACCAATGAATGTTATCAGTGGACCCTGCAGATCAAATATTGTGCTTGATATTCCTGCATGAACACTCCTCAGCCCTATGTAACCAAAGAGATATGCGAAGGCACCGAAAATGCCACCCATTATTATTACAAGGATAATTCTATCTGTCAGGAATACAGGAGCATCTCCAGCAAGATGAAAAATTACAAATTCAATAAAGATGACAAGTGTTGCACCTGAAATATATATCATTGAGAATCTTTCAGGCCTTATACTGTTCAGTGAAACCTTTGCAAACACCACCGCTATTGAAAAACCGAGAGTAATGAGAAGTATCAACAGATACTCTTCTATGATCATCTGGCAGGAAATCTCCACCGGAGAAATCACAAATCACTATTAAACGATCATTGACCACAATCGTTTTGCGGAATTACAAACAAAATGATGTTTTTAATAAAAATTACAAAATTGCTTTATAGGTTTCATTATTTACCTCCTTAGTATCATGGTCAAATATAAATGGGTGGCCCTTTCAAACACCACAATTGGCGTCTTGATGGCCGCAATAAACGGTACTATTATACTAATATCTCTTCCCGTTATTTTCGGGCCCAAAGGAATAAACATCAACCCTTTGGCGCCCGGAACCTTCATCTATCTTATCTGGCTGATAATGGGGTATAATATAATCACCGCAGTGATCCTGCTCACAATTGGCCGGCTTTCAGATATATACGGCAGGACAAGACTGTTCAATCTTGGATTTGTGATCTTTACAGCAGGCTCGATTCTTCTATTCCTGACCCCCAATAAAGGAGACCTTGGGGCAATTGAACTCATTGCTTTCCGTCTGATTCAGGGTTTAGGTGGAGCATTTCTCTTCGCCAATAGCACCGCTATACTGACG
>DAQB01000045.1 GCA_002502705.1 Thermoplasmatales archaeon UBA582
CGGCTGTCCTGAAACCGATTCCTGGATCCCTGAGAGATCCAAAGGTCTTCAGGTCCCTGGCGGAAGAATATCCGCTGAAGAAGTGCATCATAATAGCGGATCGAGGCTCCTCCCCGGGAACGGTGAAGAGATCCGGTGCTGGGTACATCATACCCCTGAAGTCGAATTCCACGCTGATCGACTATTCCTTGAAGGTGGAGAAGAGCTTCTCATTCAACNNATAAATGCCTCAAGGAAAAAAACAGTGGAGGGTTTCCTGTACATGTTCGAGGATACGATGCTCAGGCATGAACAGGAATCCTCCTTCATTTCCCGGATCACAGAGGGGAGGGAAAAACAATCTCACCTCATGAAGAGGAGGCAGGAATTCGGAAAGATTCCTGTTCTTTCCAACCTCGATCTTGATCCGGAGGAACTGTACAAAATGTGGAAAACGCGTGAAGATGTGGAGGAAGCATTTGACATCATGAAGAATGACCTGGAGGAGGACAAGACGTACCTGCAGGACGATGATTCAGTGCGCGGATACTTTCTCACCATACTGGTTGCACTGTACATAAGGTACAGGATCCTGAATATCCTGAAGGATAAGGGGATGAATGGAAAGCTTTCGGTGAATGAGGTGCTGACAGAACTCTCCAGAGTGTATCTCATCACAGTGGGTGCCAGGAGGGTTCTCTCGGAGGTCACGAAGAAGGCCGGTGACATCGAGAAGGTCATGGGCAAAACGTAACCCAGACGCTGTCTGTGGGTGATACTTATTCATTCACGATAGACGCAACTGGTACGTTTAATAATATAACTGTATGGTGGGGTGACGGTTCTACTACATTTTTGAAGTACGCCAACTCAACAAGTGTGAAGGTATCTCACCAGTATAACAGTCAGGGAAATTACTACATTCTCTATCAGATCAATTACCCGTCATCAACTTTCAATGGCTTGATACCTCTAAGTGTAGGTTATCCTGCAAGCAGCGACAATTTCGTCAATCTTTCTTATGCTTTCAGTGAACTTGTTGCAAACAGCTCATCTCCAGTGATTACGAACCCCGCTATATTTGGGCCCGGTGCAAACTTGACATACCAGGTGAGTTATTCTACACCAAGTAACCCAATGTACATGGTTGTCAACCTCACAGTCAATATATACAAGGGTACAACATTGATTAGTTCCACACCTTATCCTCTGGTTTATACTTCACAGAACGGTGGCGGATTTGTGTTACCTGAAGGCGTAATCAGTTTGTTGCTCAGTGATCTATCTGCCGGCTATTATACAATACAGAGTTCTGTCACTGTTGGAACTCTGGCCACTACTANNCTACTACAGTGGTTGTTCCAGTGACTAATACTTCTACTGTCCACTATTCTGCTGGTCACACTGCTTACTACAATACCACTTCCTATGCACTTCCAAATGGAACATTGGTCAATACCACTCCTACTCTTGGTCTTTTAAAAGGCACCCAGGTGCAAAATTACAAATACACAAACCTTACGTACATGACTAACACCAATGTTAGTTATTCTGCCCCGGCCACTTTTATGTATCCTAACGACACGGTCCTTGTTCTTCCAAATAATGCAAAGCTGACATTTGAAACACCAACTAACTATACGGTTGGAACTAATACAAACGTTACTTACGGTTCCAGCAGCACTTTGTTTAATCTTTCAAGCAAGGGTACTTATTACGCTGCCGCTGGCAACGTAACTACTTTCAAGAATTCTACTACCCTCACCATTGAGAATGCATCTGAAGTGCAGTTATCTCTTGGAACAGGCACCCTGAACTATACAGCTGGTCAGACCCTTGAATACATGTCAGGTGCTGATGTGACATATAACGCTANNTGCCTATACAAACGTGACAAACTGGGCAACATATCTTAATGCTGCTAAAGTATCACTTACATCAACGGTTGACGCCGCAACTACGGTTAACACAGGCACGGCAATTGTGGCAAATGTTTCAGCACAGACCACGGTTGCTTATACCGACGTTCCAATATTTGCAAAAGTTTCGCCGTTTGCCCAGGCAGCTTCATCTACCTTCTTTGACGCCCTGCCTAATGCAGTTGGCGGATATACTACACTTGATCCTGCTATATCCTTCTACACGGCCAGCAATGAAATATTGGCTAACACACTGCTCCAGCTTGATCAATATAATGGAACAAGTACTACATCATTTATACCTGAACTTGCAGCTTATATGCCAACGACCTCCAACGGGGGAATAAATACAAACACGTACAATTACACATTCCAGAATAAATACATGGGACCAGTTAAGGTCAATGTTACGCCAGGTGAGAATTTCACATATCATATCAGATCTGGAATTATAGACCAGTTCGGACATACAATTTCCGCTTACGATGTATACTTTGAGATCGTCAGAGATATGCTGTTTTCAGTCTCATCACCAGGAACTGGTGGTTACCTTATAGCAGGCTATTTCTTCCCTAACTATTCAACACCAGGCTTCACGCCTACTTATCAGGCAATAATGCCGAATCTGGCATACAATAATGCTACGAATAACTTTACAATACACTTCTTCAGACCTATGCCGACTACCCTGGTATATCAGCTATTTGCCGCATCAGGCACTTTCGTTGAAAGTGCACAGTGGTTGACCCTGCATGGATCCGGAATACAATTCACTCCGTCTGGATTTATGAACTATACTGCTGAGGGGAATGGAAATGACTATAATACTTACGTACAGAACCACATAGATGCAAACGGTCCATACGAGATATCACTTGTTTCTCCAGCGCAATTTGTGGTACTGGTTGCTAACCCTAACTTCCATGGTCTACCAGACTATCCGGCTGCTCAGAGTGCAAAGACAGTTGTTATGCAATACACATCATCCGATTCAACTGCCTGGCTTGAGTTTTCATCCGGACAGGCACAGGATGTTGAGGGACTTCCACCAACCTACTGGAATCAGACCCTTGCATTGCAGAAACAGGGAAAAGTTATAATCTCATCATTCCCCACACTTTCGATATATTTCTATAACTTCAACATTAACATTGACGAATCGTTGCTCGCCACCGTGGATAAGAGTGCAAATGTTCCTGCAAACTTCTTTGAGAACCACGACGTCAGGTTGGCATGGGCATTTGCATACAACTACTCCTATTATTTTGCAGACCAGATTGGAAACACCCTTTACAATGCCACTTTCCAGGTTCCTTACGCAGGCATGCTGGTTCCTGGACTGCCGGATTCTCAGAACATATCGCAGCTGAAAGCAGCTGGAGCGAATGTCCCATACACGGATCTAACCAAAGCATCTGCATACTGGACAGATTTCTGGAACAGTCCAATGAGAAAAGCTATGGGATTAACAGGAACTTCCGCTAATCCATTATACAATGGAAAGGCTCTTGATGTTCCAATATTCGTCCNNCGGATGAGGCGGGAGCTTCAACCTGGGTTTCGATGCTACAGAGCTTTATACCTGGCCTTGATGGTGGTCACCAGGATGTAATTCAGACATCAGAAGTAAACATATTCCTGACCTGGGCGGTTCCACAGGGTGACCCAATGCCGTAAAGCTGGGGTGGATGGGCTCCAGATTACCCGTATCCTACCGACTATCTCTCTGCGATGTTCCTTCCATCACCTTCGTCCACATACCAGAACGCCAACAGCTGGAACGCTTCATTTGTTGCAGGCCTGACCACTAAATTATACGGTGCAAGTTCTGTGCCAGATCTTGCAGAAGCAAATGCACTTAACAACATAACTATAGCATATAACAGGGGAGTAGCGAACGAGACAAACGCAGCTGAAGCAGCTCACTGGTTCCAGAAGATGAATGAATTGAGCGTTAACATGACCATGGAGGTTTACCTTGGCCAGGCAAACCAGATATGGACATGGGATTCAATCGCAAATCTGACACAGCTCCAGAAATGGCAGGAAAATGTTATGATAGGCGGTGGTCAGGAGATAATGTATAACTACGTTGTCTACAACACCACTTCATAATTTTTACTTCTTTATTTTTTAAACCTTTACTATTTTTGATTCTTTTTTAAAAATCATATTATTTTTTCAAGAATTCGTGGACTTTCATATTTATGTGATAGATGGCCTCTTCTCAATCTGGACTCTGTTAATCAATTGTTATTTCATTTGTGCCATAATTTTAAGTAAGTCTTAATCTCAAAAAATGATGCTAGAGCTACAAGTAAAACTATAACGACTATGTACAAAATAGGAATTGAGATGCTTCCAATTTTTACCCCAATTGATGGCAGGAAATAGTAATTCGGGACATAGCTTAGAATTTGTGGGATTATTATAAGATCAAAGAACATAGAACCAACTATGTAGGATCCCCTTGCTAGGTCACCGAAGATATAAAAATAAAACTCTTTCCGGCTCATATCCTTTGAGGATCGATCATCAGGAGTTTCCGCCTTGTCTACTATTTCAATTCTGCTCATCTGTCTCGTTCATAATCGGTTCTAATATTTGTGAACTGTCCTTTTGTTTTTGCTTTTCATAAATTAGACATGATACATAGTGGTCCTTGCTGTACTCCTTGAGAGTTGGAACATCAAATTTCCTAAGGTTTATCCGGATAGTTGAATCGCTGACAAATTCATATTTAGATATTGCACGGAATCTTATTCCATTAGGCTTAGATTGCTCCTTTTTAATCAGCCTGTCCAGAAGATCAAGCACTGTGTCTTTGTTTGAAACAGCCTGTCCTAATTGTAGGTCAAGGTATAATCCTGGGTTATCAATTTCAATCTTCATAACTGGTGGAAAATCTCTTGCCTCCGGATTCCTGGTTCTTTCAAACATTTCTGAAACATGAACAGAAAGATCCTGTGGTGACCATCCACAATTGATGAGAACCTCCCTGCATCTTGTGTGAAAATGACAACCAGTGGGTGGAGAGGCAGGGCTTGGCATTTCACCCTCAAGTAGGATCACTTCCTTCTTTAACCTGGGATCATGACTTGGAATAGCTGAAAGCAATGCTTTCGTATATGGATGAAGCATGTTTTTGAATATCTTTTCAGTGCTTGTAAGTTCAACTATTTTACCCAGATACATCACCGCAACCCTGTCTGACATTATTTCCACTACATTCAGATGATGAGATATGAAAAGGGAAGCGATGTTCATATCTCTCCTGATTTCACTGAGCATATTCAGTATCTGAGCTTGAACAGACACATCAAGAGCGGAGGTGGGCTCATCCAGTATCAGGAGCTTTGGTTTAATACTTATAGCCCTTGCTATACCTATTCTCTGCCTCTGTCCCCCGCTGAATTCATGGGGGAATCTGTAAAGATGGTCCTCACTGAGGCCTATCCTGTCTATTAATTCATACAATCGGTTCTCAATTTGCTGCTCATCCATGTTAGTGAGATATCGCATCGGCTCAGCTATTATGTCTTTGACCAGAAGCCTGGGATCGAGCGAGCTGAAAGGGTCCTGGAAAACAGGCTGCATCTTTGCTCTTGTTCTCTTTAGTTCAGATCTACCGATTTGAGTAAGCGAATATTTCGACCTTAAAGGTTTCAGTTCCTCAAGTAATGAATTTAGATCTTTCTTGGAGTCTACAGTCTTTTCTCCATTACCTGCAGCATATGCACTTTCCTCTAGTTCTATGATCTTATTCATAAGAGGTGCGTCAAGGTCAAAATAAATATTACCTTCAGTAGCGGGAATAAGCTGCAGAATGGTCCTGCCAAGGGTTGTTTTACCGCACCCGGTTTCGCCAACAACTCCTAAAGTTTCACCACTGTTCAGTTTAAAGGTCACATCGTCAACTGCCCTTACCTTTCCAACATTTCTGAAGAGTGAAGTTATATCAAAGTATTTCTTCACATGGGAAACGTATAACAGCGGTGCTTCACTTGAATTTGTAGAATCCATTAGGCCTCAACCTCCGAAGAATATAAGAAACATGCAACTTTGTGATCACCCTCAAGATCGACAAGCTTTGGCTTTGATTCCGAACACACTGGCATAGCAAAACTGCATCTTGGATGGAACCTGCAACCCTTTGGTGGTGTTATGAGATTTGGAACACTTCCCGGGATTGTATGAAGACTTACCCCCTCATGTGATTTAACGCTTGGTGTTGGGATTGCTCCAAGAAGACCCACGGTGTAAGGGTGCTTTGGATTGTCAAATATATCCAATACCTCCCCCTGTTCCACAATGCTCCCAGCATACATTACGGCCACCCTGTTACACATTTCTGCAATTACAGCCAGATCATGTGTTATGAACAGTATTGATGCCCCGACTATCTTATTCAAGTTTCTAAGCAGGCGCAGTATCTGAGCCTGTGTGGTTACATCCAGGGCGGTTGTCGGTTCGTCTGCTATTAACAACTTTGGATTTGATGCCAGCGCTATTGCTATCATAAGTCTCTGCTGCATTCCACCACTGAGTTCGTGTGGATAGGAGCGCAATATCCTATCAGGATCAGGAAGGCTGACAAGTGTAAGAAGTTCTTTTGCCCTCCTTGTGGCTTCTGTTTTAAATACCTTTTCTACTTTTCTTTTTGTAAATATCCTCTTCAATTCGTACGAATGAAAACGGGCACCATATTTCTGCACGAGGCTTGTATGCTCCTCGTCTATCTTTCTCAGGGCTACTTCATCAAGATTTTCATTCGCAGCATATCTTCGAAGGTCCAGAGATTCTATCTGTTCCTTATAGCGGTAATAATCCCTTGCCTCTATCAACATATCCTTATTCACAGAAAGAAGGCCTGATTTAATCAGGGTTACAATCTCCCGTCCAACCTCATTAGGATCAGAATAATTTTGAAAAATTGATATGATCTGAGATTCGAGGTCACTCAGCGCGTTAATTCTGCACCATGAGTTAATTATCTGTTTTATTTCAGTTCTATTTCCCCAGACTTCATCGACCAACTTTTTAACATCGTCTAAAGAAAGATTAGCCCTATTAATAAGAGAATCTGCAATCTCTGCTTTATTGTGTAGTAAAATATTTTCAGTTATCTGGTCACCTGATCTCAGCACGGGGTTCAATGCAAGAGATGGCTCCTGGAAAATCATACCTGCTTTCTTTCCTCTTATCTTTGAAAGAATGAAATTGTGCCTTTTAAAGGCTTTTTTATTTCGTTTTATCTTCACATCAGTTTCAGATTTTACTTTTATCCTGGCCACCTGGTCAATGTCCGCAAATATGTTGAAACCGTCGATTAAGACTTTTCCTCCAACGACTCTCCCAGGGGGATCAGGGACGAGATCCATGACGGACAGTGNNGCAGTTACACTTTTACCACAACCGCTTTCGCCGACCATTCCAAATATCTCACCCTTTCGGATAGAAAATGTCACTTTATCAAGTGCCTTGACTATTCCTCTGGACGTGAAGAAATTCGTAACTAAATCGGTGACCTGAAGGTAATCTTCGCTCTCAACAGTCTTTTTTTCAATTTTCTTATCTTCTGAGCTTTGGATCGAGTACATCTCTTAAACCATCTCCCATTAAATTTACTGCCACAGTGAAAACCAAAAGAAACAATGCCGGTATAATTACTGGCCACCAGATCCCTATAGAGAGATATTGCAAGCCGGTTGAAAGTAGATATCCTATTTCAAGTGGATAACTTGAGCTCCCGAGGGCGCCAATTAGGAAAAAAATACCAGCAAATATTTGAATTATTGAGCCAAGATCAAGTGATATCTGAACATATACGGGAGAAAGGACATTTGGTATGATGTGTCTGAACAGTATTCTAAAATTCGATGCACCACTTGCCCTGGCAGCTTCTACGTATTTCAGTGACTTCGTCTCAAGAGAAAGTCCCCTGGTTAACCTTGCATACGTGGGCCACCAGATTATTATCAGTGCAATCACAACGTTTTGAAAACTGAATCCTAATACGTAAACGATCGCGAGTGCAAAAACAAAAAATGGGAGACTGAAGAATATGTCCGTAATTCTCATGACAATCTCATCGAATATTCCTCCGAAATATCCAGCCATTGAACCGATCATAACACCAACGGCCATTCCAATGAACACAATTGTTACTGTATAAGTAAGATCAAATCTTAAAGCACCCAGCATAACCGGTAATATTGGAATTCGCGAATATGTTGTTCCAAACCAGTACCACCAGGAACCACTGAAATTCGGTGCAGTCGGAAGAGCAGTGTTAGCCAGGTGTCCTGGCACAAAATTAAGTGATGTACTTAAATTACTTACACCAAGCCATCTTGGGTCAATGTAATCAAGAATTGCAAATAGGAAATAGATAATTGTTATTACCATTCCGATCAGTGCAATCCTGTTTTTCAAAAAGAGCTTGAAAGTAGATTTGGCATTATCCAGTGAAGAATGTCTTCTGACCCTTTCATTTGGAATCGAACGAGTGCTATTTACTTCTTCAGTCATTTTTTAATCTCCTATCAGTACCTTATACGTGGATCGAGAATCGCATACGCCACATCAACCATCAAATTCGCTATTATCAATATAATTCCGAATAGGAATGTTGTGCCAAGAACCCCATAAATAGAACCGGAAAGTATTGCGCTTAGCGCCAGTAAACCAATGCCGGGATAACCAAATATGTCCTCAATCAAAACCACTCCGCCCAGCAGACTGGCAAACAAGAGTCCAAGCACAGTTACCGTCGGAATCAATGCATTTCTCCTCATGTGTAATTTAACCACTGTCGCTTCTGGCACACCTTTAGATCTTGCAGTTTTAATATATTCGGAATTTGCAGCATCAACCATACTTGATCTGAGAAACCTCAATATGCCAGCAAGAAGGCTGAGGGTTAAAACGATAACAGGCAAAACAAGATGCAAGAATGCATTGTAAGCTAAAGGAAGGTCTCCATGTATCAGCGCATCAAAAAGTATCAGATGCGTTGGTTCAGATAAAACTATTCCTCCTGGACCAGAGACCAACCAAGGTGGTGGATTCTGAAGGTTCACAGCTGAAGTAGAAAACGTGTTTGAAATTGGAAAAACACCCAAAGGATTTCCTGAGATCACTCCTCTTCCAAAAATTACCTGAAATACCACCGCAAGAACAAACACGGGGATTGCATAAAATGAAAGAGAGAATATTCGTCCGGCATGGTCGGCAGGCGAGTTTGGTCTGGAACCAATGAATGTTCCAAGAGGTATGGATATAGCAATTGAAAGAATTGAAGCAAAAATAACAAGCTGAATAGTATTAGGAAAATAAATCCCAATCCCGCTCAGGACAGTCCCATCATATTTAATTGGGTTGGAGAGAGTCATATACCCCCAATTCCCAGTAAATGTATTCGCAATGTAATGCAGGTATCCCAATACAATTCCCTGGTTTAGTCCAAGCTGCGCATATGCTGCCTGTAAAGCTGCCTGTCGGTTTGGTGCTTTAGGATTTATGAAGGAAGAAGCCAGAAATGTATGGGGAAGAGACCACATCAGGACAAATACAATCACTGTAAGACCTATTAACGTGGGTATTAGTAGCAGTAAGCGCCTGATTATAAAATACCTGAGTTCCATAAACTCATCCGGACAAACGCTAATCAGAATATTGCATATAACTCTTATTAGTTATAAGAGGAAATTACTCTCTTTAGAGGATAAGAATCTTTGTGAATGATCACTGTTCAACGTGTTAATTTTATTGTCCCAGATTGAACCTGGTTAACAATGAGTATCTTTTCACCAGAATGGGAGAATAGTATCGAGGTATTTCATGTTAATGTCCTTCATTCTCAAACTTCTGAACATACTATCTAAAAACACGTAATTGCTTATTTAAACCTTATAAATAGGATTTGCATGATAAAGTAATGACTGAAAAGCTACAAAACAGAATGAAAGTTTTGGGTCAAACTCTATGTTTCGTTTTTGTAGTTTTTTTTATGCTAACAGCATCAAATCCGCAATTTACCAATTCCAATACTTCAATACATTCTGAACCAAATTATATTGCCGAATCACAATTTACAAACCAATCTTTTAAGCCCCATAATGCAACCGCTTTTGTCGCTGTGAAGACCTATGAATATCCTGTTAATTTTACTGAAACCGGTCTACCCAATAAAACAAAATGGACAATAACTTTGTCAAACAACCAGGAATATTATTCTTGCAACCCATTTAATTTATTTAACCTGCCCAATGGTTCATATTCCTATTTTATCTGTTCAGCGAACTCATCTTTCTCCGCAAATGGCGGTACATTTTCTGTCTATGGATCAGATGTGAACATATCTGTTAGTTTTTTCATGGTATACAAGGTTAAATTTATCGAGACGGGAATGAACTTCACTGGTCCATCTTTAGCATGGTCATGGACCGTTAATATAAGTAAAGGACCATTAGCATTAACATATAGTAATTGTCTATACTTTGATCTCCCAAATGGCACATATAGTTTCACTGTAAAATCCTCAAACGAATCGTACTATCCTAAAAATTCGACCGGGAAGTTTCAGATTGATGGACACATCTTAGTTGAAAAGCTTACATTCATTCTATTAACTTATAATGTTAATTTTGTCGTAAAAGGCCTTCCCAATGGTATTACATGGGATTTAACATTTAACGGCAAAACCCAAAATATAACAGGTAATAATATTTCTTTTGAATTATCGAATGGCACCTACCACTACACAATAGCTCACATTCAAAATTTCACTGTTTCACCGAGTTTTGGAAATATAACTGTAGACGGTCGTTCCATATCTGTCAATGTTACAATATCAAAAGCAAATTCCCTAAAAACTACTGGTTTTTCCGTAAAATTTCAATACATTATTTTAGCAGTAGTCGTAGTTGCGGTAATTTCTTTATTTTTAGTACTTTACAGGAAAAAAATTTAGATGTCATATTTGAAACAATTGCAAGGCACTCAGATATTGATACAGAAAAATACTTTCTAGAAAGAACGAGCTTGAGAATGACAAATCGTATTTGCACACAACTGACGGTATCAGGGGATATTTCTTCATATCTTTAGTATCGCCGTATGTTTACTTCACTAACCTTGAGACGCTGAAGTAGAAGAAACTCTCAGAGAAAATATCCGTGTAGGATGAGCCGTCTTTTCTCTCAAAGAGAAATGTCGTTGCGGATGGAGCAACAAGATTATATGCAGAGATCCCGATAGATCACAAAAGATCGAAGATCCATTTGGATTGAAGTTATACCCTAAGGTTGTGCGGAGTTAGCGCAGTAACTTAAAGTAAAAGGATTGGACTTTTTCGATGTCTTATCCTTTAAGTTATATACGTATATGATATGTATATGTATCATGACAAAGCCCGTAACACTTTCCAATGAAGCATATGAGGCGCTGAAAAAGGTCAAAGGGAAAGGCATGTCGTTTTCAGACGTTGTATTGAAATTGATAGAACATTCCAACAGTGAACAGGATTTTAATAAATTTGCAGGTATTCTGAAGGCACAGGCAAGTGAATTGGAAAAATTCAAGGTACAAATTGAAGAGGATCGAGCAAGAAACGTTGAGAAGGTGTGATCTTTTGGTGGTACTGGATACGAATGTTATTATAGACTACTTAATAGGAAAGGAAGAAATAGTGAAGGAAGTTAACAGCTACAGAAAAAATGATTTGTCTACCACGTTTGTTAATGAATATGAGTTATTAAAGAACGCTAGTAGAAAAATTATGGAAGATGTGATACAAAATCTTCGATTATATCATTCTAACGATCTGTCTGCGAGGGTGGCGGCGAAGGCCTATCAAGAGTTAAAGTCGAGTGGAAAGATGATGAGCGATAATGATCTCCTAATCTTTGGAATATGCGTAGCCAACGATGAGGTCTTAATAACTAGGGACAAAACTTTTGCCTACCGCAGAAGCAATAACGTTAAGATCATCAAATGATTGCTAAATCCTAAATTAATGTGAAAATTAAAATAGAGACAAAGGGTTTTTGCGAGTAATATTTAAATGCCACAGATCTCTCATTTATTTTTGAATGACTGGAAAAATATCATTAAGATAGGTTTCAAATGCATACAATTAAATGTTTCATTTAGTGAATCTTACCTCAATCAACGTTTCTTTCATAGAGTCAGATTCAAAAGTATGTAAGGATACTACAAAGGATAGTAGGGACCCAGTTATTTAATTGAATGGACAGCACCATAAGCGGCTACATCGTGTTATAACTACTCACAGTAATCTTTAACTATATACACATAATTACATCATTATGGAGACAACTATCCAAATTAAAAAGGACCTTAAGGAAAGACTCAATGCTTTGAAACTCTACCCAAACGAGTCATACGATTCAGTCATAAGAAGAC
>DAQB01000061.1 GCA_002502705.1 Thermoplasmatales archaeon UBA582
GCATGCGGATCGAGTACTACAATTGAGGCGCCCTTTTTAAGCAGTTCCTCCATAAGAACAGCGGCTGCGTTACTTTTTCCTGCACCTGTTTGTGCAAGTATTGCAAGATGCCTTTTAAGGCCGTTGATATCGACGCCGACGATCGTGTTATCCATATCAACAAGATGACCCAGTACAAGCGATCGATCAGGCGGATAGTTTAGAAACTTCTCAAGCATGTTTCTATCAGCGCGCTTTACGACGGATCCCGGTGGTATTATCTTTCTTGAAAGTGATAAAGTGTTCCCCTCCAGACTTCCGAGACTCTTTGCCTGACATATCATGACCCTGTCCGCAAGATCTGTCTCGACATATTTCTTGACGGTGGTGAAATCTAGTCCCTGATTCAGCAGGTCACTTCTTGCGATAACCCTCTCGATCCTGCCAAGAAGAATTCTGCCGGATCTATCGATATAAACATATTCCCATTTGGACACACTATCGGGGTCCGGTACCACAAACGAAAAGAAATCTGATGTGTTTTCCCCTACCGTAAAACCAACTGTTTCGTTTTTAAATCCTGATTCTGGCACGCCTCTCCCCCCTTGTTTCATAAAATGGAATGCCTATTATCCGTTCGAATGTTGCCATATAGATTCTCTCCACTTCATCGGTTCTGAATTTAACCATGTTATCTGCATTCGAGATCCATATGTTGTGTACCTTCGCCCCGCAATACCCCCAGTATAGAGTGTCCAGGAGTTTGTTGAAAAAAGTTTGATCTAATTCGCTTTCTGTTACGACCTCCACCTTCACAGGAAGGTCCTGTATTGATGGTAGAATGTTGAAAGACCAGATTGACCTATCATCAATAAAACTGTTCTCCACTCTTATAGGTTCTGTATAACCAGGGTTCACTGCAAGTGATTTAACGATTACATGGTCAACAGTAGCTTCAAGTTTTTTTATATCTGATGAAGGCAATGATGCCCTGTGCTCCTTTAAAAATTGCGAAACCAGCAACCTTGATTCCGAAGTCTTGCTGATGTAAACGATCGCAGACCCGGTCTTACTGGACGAAAGTAACATCTCATTCAGGTTATCATAATATGCATCGGCAAGGTCAGCATATTTTTCAGATTCAAATCTCTTATAACCATGATAAAGCCTCCCCGTAAGCGAGCCGTCTAAAAGCACAAGATCGGGGGATTCTTTTTTCAGCATTTTACAGACTGATATGTGCTCAACGTTTTCCATTAACATTGTTACCAGACTTCTGAGATGATCCCTTGAAACCCAGAAGACATCTGAAAAAAATTGCGAATATGATTTACCTCCTTTCACAGAATAGCCCCGGGTCATTATGATCTTCTTCCCGTTGTACAGCTCGCGGACAAATTCGCTGCTGTCCGAAGCTGAGATGCTGGAAAATATTTGGTTTTCAGGGACATACTCATGATAGATTTCAGAGAACCATTCAGGCACCGCCTGATTGAAATCCTTCCTGTCCATGATAAGGGATGATCGTATCTGATCGATGTTCTCTTTCAGGAACCTTACATAATCCTCATAACCTTCATCCATTTTTTTCACATGCTTATGCAGTACGGAATATAAAGATGATATTCTGTGATATTAAATCCATCTTTACCATACTCAAATATTCTTTCAAGATATCTTTACGACTCATTTGTGTAAAGAGATTTGCCCAATCCTCGGGACATTATCGCGATTGAATATATCAGAGAAGGCAGAAATATTGCAATTACAGCGACGAACTTGAAATAATCAAATATAAGACCTCCAAACAGGCTTCCAAGGATAAAGCCAATACCAAACAAAGTTTCGTAATAGAATACACCCACCGATGGAGTTGAACCTCTCGATATATATGACAGCCCCTTGGAAAAGGCTATTGCTGAACCAAATCCCCCCATTGCAAAAACTATTCCAACAGTCAATATCGACTGAGAGAAAAAGAGTGCCAGCGGGGTTGACAGGAGCAGAGCTGAAGCAGATGCATAAGTCTTCCAGTTTTCCGATCTTATTCTATTAAGCACAATAAATGCTGTGGCTGAAAAAAAAGGTGGAACTGCACCGATAATGCCTATAAGGATGTAGGATAAACCTGTTAATCTCAGATAAGGTATCATCACGTAAAAGAAAAAACCTGCCGACAACCCTCCAAATAGCATGGGCATAATGAGATATATTGAAAAACTGCTCTTCCGAGAATCATCGTGATGGCGGATTTCCAATCCCCTCATTGGTATGAATATCATAGAAAGAAGGAAAAATACAAGTGAAAGGATGAAGAGGTCCCGGTAACCAAGATCTTCAAGGACTGCACCCGCTATGGCTGGAGACACCAGATTTGGTATGCCCCATGCCACTGAATACCGCTCAGCAAGGTTAGGCGAGTCAGTATTCCCAATGCCGAGTTCTATTGAAACATAGAAAGCAGCGCCTGCAAGATCAGATATTATCACCAGCGGAATGAAAAAATTTTCACTGAAAAATATGAATATAATCACAATAGGAATCATGATTATCATAGATATCTTCAGGGATGAAAGCAATGTTTTACCGCCAATTCTTGTCATCAGGTAGGCGAATACGGGAAACGGAATGCCTGCAAATATGCCCAGAAAGCCTATGAAACCAGCATTGTAATGAAGTTTATCTGCAAACAGCGGAAAAGAGAACGTGAGCGCGAAGAACCCCATTGAGAAGAATGCGCTTGAAAGCGAAACAATGACCGGGTCTGAGAATCTTCTATCCACTCAACCCGATTGCAGAGCTAAAATAATCTTTTATAGTGTGTATGTTAATATTAAAATATGGCCAAGATTATCAGTGGAGGTGGATAACATAGTCCCTTCCCTCCCACTTTTCAGCTTCTGGCCAGAAAAATGTGAAATTAATTTCCTTGGATTTCATCATGTAATCCGGTACTTCAACTGTGTAAAAACTGTGGGCAATTGCTTCTGATCTGACATCCACAGGATTGTTCCACCCATCAGTTCCTACATGAAGACTGAATACATTGTGTGCCAGAATGATTATTCTGAAATCTCTTGAGGCTTCTGTTATCTTCCTGTTAAATCTCCAGATCTCGACTTTAGAAGGGTTTCCCTCATGCTTGCAGTATCTGTTGTAAACTGGATCTATTAGATCAAAGACCCTCTGATCCCCCACGGATCGCAGAAGCTTGATATACTCGGCATGCGCCCAGGCCAGGGGGCGTGCAGAACCAGTATGCCGGCCATTGAAGAGGTGCCTCTCCGGAATATCATCAGAATCCCAGACCTGTTCAGAAAGCATGGCGCATGTTGAAGAAAATTTTTCCATTGCTGTTATTCTCGCCTTCGGATCCTTTCCGAGTGCAATCTCGTAATGCCCTCTTTCGCCTGCAAGCAAAGGCCACGCACGCCCTATTCCATGACCCGTATACGGGAATCCATCCTCGGTCTCTCCGTAACCATCGTGATTGTAGCGATGCCATGTTTCTCCGTATTTTGTCTTTACTTTGAGCACGGCATCTATGACCTTGACTGAATCAATAATTAGAGGGTCATCCGCTTTCATGATTCCATATCTTACGAGCTCAAGGAAACCGCCATCCACAATTTCTGAAGCCTTGAATTTATTGTTTTCGTCCGGAGCATGATTGGCTATTGCAAGTACTGCGCTCTCCATTTCAGGAACGATGTCAGACTCCTCTGGTGTAGAGGGCAATATCCTGATGAAATGCCTCCTTATGCCCGGTACCAGAGAGCCGTTATTTGTTACAGTCCATTGCTCAAGATGACTCCAGAGAAAATCCGCATATTCGAGGAAAAGATCTGATAGCTTGTTTTCTCCTCTTCCTGATGCGAATTCAGAAGCGCAAACCATTGCGGCAATGTTTGACGCTAGAGTAGATGGAGAATAGCCCGATGCCTCCTCCCATCTTTCCTGATTTGTAACAGGTGCATGTTTAACTATAAATGATGCTGCCTTCATGACCATTTCGTGCGGGTCAAAAGCGCATTTTCCGGTTTTAGCAACTCTCCAGGCCAGTATGATGGCAAAGGCAGTTTCATCAAGTTGAATCCCACGCCAGTAAGGTTCTCCTGTCAACCAGAAATTCTGGGGGAATCCACCATCTTCCTGCTGAGAAGTTGCAAGGAATATCAGCGCATTTTCAGCAATTCCCATATCTCCTGCAGCCATTGCAGCCGTAGAGCTGTGATACATATCTCGAACCCACACGAGGTGGTAGCCACCCTTGTTCTCATCACCGGCCATTTCTCCCCATGGAATAGACAGCGAGGCAATCAGAGCTCCGGCATATGTTTTATCCTCATGGCTTACTAACACGTTATAAGACGACTGGAAAAGATTTCCTTTATCGGTTGAGTATTTTCCAAGGTCCAGAAGTTGCCTTCTTGACCTTCCCCACTGCTCGTTGAATCTTTCCATTTTTGTGCTGAATGGGGTTGAAGCAGCCTGCATAGCCTTTAGTATTGCGTTATTTTTGCTGTCACCAAACGCAACTGCCACGGTAAAATCATACTGATCCTGTTGAGGTAGTTCTGCAGTGAGCGCTATGTTTCCGTCAGTCGCCGAAGTAAATTCGTAATCCATGTTCAGGTTCCTGGAAATATCCGTCCATCCATCGCTGTAGGCAACAAAGCCGGCTGATCCCCTTGAGAAACCACATGAAGACTGGGCGGCCATATGTATATCACCACGATAGGCGTAAGGGATAATAGATCCATTCACTTTCAGGATCTCACCGTTGTTGTGCATACCCTCACTTCCAAGATGTGGTGCACACAGCAGGTATATTTTTAGTTCTTTTGCTTTACCGGGCAGGATCTTATAATGGATCAGGACGGTGGATGAATGTGGATCTGTAATGATCTCCTTTGTTATCGAATAAGATGAATCCTGAGGTCGGGATTCTACCCTGTAACCCGCGCTGAAGTCGTTAAGTCTGAATGTTTTGTTCTCAAGCTTCTTCTCCTCGTGGAAAAAGGTCTTTCCGTCCGTGATCAGGAGCTGTATATCCCTGGTCTGTGGGGTATCCACATGTGGATAATATATCTCAGTGACAATGCCTTTCCATATGGTGAACCAGATCCGGCTCGATGTTGAATATGTCGTGCCAACTCCTTCCTTGTCCCCATGGGTCCATCTTGGCCCTATCCCGGGAGCACCAAAAGCTTCAGACAATTTAAATTACCGTCTGCAGATGCAATACTTGCATAATTCTTTAATGGTCATGGGTCTTTCAAGATCTAAGAAACAAGAAAAATATAAACTTCCAAGCGCTGAAGCCTGACATGGAGGATATTTACAGAGATCGTTCCAGGATAATTGAATTTTTCAATTCACATGGCCTCCTGATTGCCTCTGATGCACTGGATCTCCTGCTGAAAAGTAACAGCGGTGATCTTGTGAACAGGTTGATAACAAGAGAGACCCTTGATTCCGGTTACATAAGCGTTGATAAGATCAGGCAGACACTGAATATTCCGTATGATTCATCAGACAGGAAATTCGAGATATATCTTCCGGATGTCAGGGTAAAATCTTCTGTGGACGATTTCAGGGGCTACTTCGTCAGCAGGTATGAAAAACTCAGGAAGATCATATCTCTTTCTAGCGCAATGCGTGGTTCAACAGACATCAAGGGAATTAAAAAGATCCGAGAGGATGTAAGAGAAGTAAAGCTTGTCGCAATGGTCTCTGAGGTCTCTGTTACCAGGAATGGTCACAGGAGGCTTCTTGTGGAAGATCTGGACGATTCGATTGAAGTAATGATAATGAAGAACAAGAAGTCATTCAATGAGATTATTCTTGAAGATGAGGTGATAGGAATTGTCGGAGGTCTGTCTGCAAAGGGTGACAGGAAAACAATATTTGCAAACGAAATTATCAGACCTGACATACCTTACAGGGTCATAGATGACGAAAAGGGTGATCCGGTATACGTTGCTTCGCTATCTGATATTCACGTCGGAAGCAAAACATTCCGGAAGAACGATTTTATTCAGATGATAAACTGGATAAAGCGCTCTGACTCAGATTCCAGCAGAATAAAGTATCTTGTTCTAAGCGGAGACGTTGTGGACGGAATCGGTGTTTATCCGGGACAGGACTCAGATCTTGAGATACTGGAACCGCTTGAGCAGTACAGGAAGCTTTCGGAATACGTGAATCAGGTGCCGGAAGATATCAAGGTATTCATTATGCCTGGAAACCACGATATCGTGAGACTGGCAGAACCACAGCCAGTTCTTCCTGAAAGGCTAAAGAAGGATTTCAACGATAATATTTATTTTCTTCCGAATCCCTATAATCTTGTCCTCGAAGGGAAGAACGTCCTGATCTACCATGGTATGTCCCTGAACGACATGGTTGAGCTTATCCCTGGTCTCAATTTCAGTACAGTAGGAAAAGCAATAGAGGAACTTCTTAGAAGAAGACATCTTGCCCCAAAATATGGGGGAAAAACTCCGCTGATACCGTCACCTAATGATTATCACGTAATTGAGACTGTTCCGGATATTTTCATTACAGGCCATGTTCATTCACACACCATAGGCAATTACAAGGGAGTCAGGTATGTCAACTCATCTACCTGGCAATCACAGACGGATTATCAGAAGATGATGAACTTCAGCCCAAACCCTTCGATGTTCACGCTTTTCGACCTGAAATCGAAAAGCACAATTATCAAGGACTTTAAATCTTAGGAATAAAGCACCCGGTCACTGATACCATAACTAAAATATCTCACGGGATGATAATCAGAATGTTCTTCTTATTATCTCTTCAATCTCTTTCTGGAAAACGGAGGCAAAGTCCTTAACAGCCTCGTCTTTAACGGATTCAGGGGCAGCAAGAAGACTTAAACTAGCCGTGAGCTTTGCCATTCTTGCCATGGAATCATATTCCTTGAGCTTCGCTTCCATAAACCCACGCAATGCTTCAGCTATGCCTTTTTTTAGCTCTGCGTTCTGGTTGATCTGTTTTCTCAGATATTCTTTGATTATGTCCTTAATAATGTCCCGTAATGCCTCAAAATACATTTCCTCGGAAGGCAACGCTTTAACAATATCCTGCAACCTGCGTTCTATTCTCTCATCCACTTTTATCCAGGATCGATTTTAGCAGACTAATTAAACTTTTAGTGGATATAACCTATTCGTCAGAGAATATTTCAACGCCGAATATCTGCTTGAGTCTTGCGTTTGAAAAAAGGCCAAGTGACTCCCATAGAAGTGGATGTTGCGACTCATCTGGATCATCATTCATTGTATTCAGAATGCACTGTTTAGCTGAAATTGTCTGATCGCCTGATTCGCATGGTGTTCTCAGCGTGGTATCTTCCATCCATTTCAAAAATTCTGATGTGGCATCTATATACTTCAAACGATCAGTTTCAGATAGATCTTCCTCCGGCCCGAACGGACCAAGCATCTTACTGTATTTTGATTCTATCATTGCGATTAGAGAATTGCAATCCATAGCCACGCAATTTACTTTTCTCCTATTAACTTTTTTGGTATGACGCATCTCAATAATGATGAACTCGCTGATGGTTGATCATGGACTGCATCTGCCTGCTTGAATATTATTCCGAATTGGATGAGGATGTTTTGGGATAGTTATGAAAAACAAAAAAAAGAGGTTTAAGAGGTCCAAATTGGTTGGATAAACATTACCGACGAACTTTACGGTTTGTTCAAAAGAGACAAGCACACAAATGAAGTCATAAGGATGAAATGCCCCGAAATAATTTTTCGTGGTAAAGGGTGGATAAAATATAGGTCTTCTTGGTTATTATTAGAACGGGCTGCAATACTCTGAGAAGCCCACATTATAGCCACTGCAGAAGAGCTCTCAAGATCCAAAAAATTGGAACTGTCTAAAACCAAGATTTACTGGGCAATTGAGGAATTGGTTAGACTTCATGTGCATACTCATCAATTATTTTTCAATTTGCGTTGGCTCAATTACTAAAGAAATGGAGAGTGGCCATTCAGATCGCAGACTGAGACGATGTTGGTTATGCTCGGAAAGCAGAGAGGTATAACTCCAAACTTAAAAGTGCATGAAAGATTTGATCGTTCGAAAGGTCTAAGATTCATTTCTGGTTTATCAACTCCTCTTCAGGAAAGAGATCACAATATTATCTATGATGAAGCGATCATTGAGTTCCTTCCTAGTTTTGCAGTATATTCCATGATAATAAGAAATGTATGGCTAAGAATGGTTTTTAAACACCTACTATCCATGTATGAAGGTGATGAATAATACCTGTCAAGTCTGATTTAATCCATGCGTATTCCGATCTATGCCAGAAGCTCCATAAAACTTTTCATATGCATTTCTCTCTGATCGCATTGAGGATCCAAATGATGAAGAGAACACAGCAGACACTTATTGATTAATTATTTAAAACTCTTGGCCCTCGCTTGGTATAAGCAAGTATGAAAATATCCACTATTATGGGGAAAATAAGCAGACCCAATCCATCGAAACCAATCTCCCACAGAGGAAGCAAAACAATGAGGATGAATACCATTAACCATGTTGATATTCTTCTCTTACTAAAAAGTACAAGCGTTGGAGGGATTAATAACATAACAACCATAATAATGAGGATCACCATAATTACAGGCACGTTTCCTCCGTTTCCTTCAATGTAACTTTTGTACCATAATACACTTGTTGCTAACAGAGAAATAAAGAAGACGGGAAAAAATATAATTGAGAGAATTTTAGATTTCCTTTCATCCGAATCTGCAATTTTGTAGGAGTCCACACTAAATCCCTTTCACTTCACCCATCTATAATATATTGCTAGGCATCATTATATCCACTAAATAAATTAATATTTACCTTAACTGCGCTCCAAAGGAGATATAATGGGGAAATGTCGGTGCTCTCGACATAGATTAGAACGTTTAAAGTACCTGATGTTATAACCTCTTGATTGTTAAATGTAGCTGTTACGCTAACTTGAGGGTACGCGAACCAAGGAGCAAGAATCCCTAGTGGAAAGACGCCATAAAAGAATGCCTTTGCGCACGCTTCATCCTGGTATCCAACAGAAATTGATGATCTAATTGATGTTTTTGTAGCGTAAGGTTATCGAAATAGGGTATGACTATTAAATACTGTATCAGGAATATGTTGTCAAATAATGATCCATATAGGATCTTGTTTAATGCAAGGACCAGAAATTACAATCCTTGGTAAATTCCTATTACACAGCCTCCCATCAGAGGGATCCTGCCGGTCTCTCCGTTTGTCATTTCATAGTTTACATTCCCCACATAAACGTAAATGTAAACAGACGCACCGGTTGGAGCATCGAATGAAAGAGCGCCCAGGGACAAATCGGTTGACGAGCTTGAAATAGAACCTACGACGCTCAACAGAAGATATGTAGGTATTGTGGCTTCTGGCCCAAGAGCCCATTCGAGAATGGCCCCAACTGAGATACCAACACTGATCCACTGTGTGTCTGAAGAGGCATAATCGTCCACGAAAGAATTGCTATAAATCTCCTGAGCCGGGGAGTTGCTCTGACTTCCATGCCCAATATAAAAGCCGAAGTAACTTTCCGAGAAATTCTTGCTTATCTGGGAGATATCTGGAGGAGTACCTGANNGGGACGATGTCCCGCCGCATATTGCGCCGGTGGAACTCACCTCTGGATTAATAATGGAAGCATCGTACTGGAAATCGTCAGTTGGATGAGGACTGTCCAGTCCAAACCTTGCACACATATATGGGTTGTATTTGTAGAGCTGAAAGAGAGCTCCCGCCGCCTGCGCATCTATATAAACATAACCATCGGTTGGTGGGTTTCCGGTTGTCCAGCTTTTAAGAAAAACGTTTGTGTTTTGCCAAACAGTCCCACCTGTCTGGAATCCGGTGCTCACGGATATTCCGCTGGAACCTGTACCAAGATCCAGCCCTATATTCCATTTAACACTGCTAGTTGAATCAATTAAACTGTTCACCTCTCCATATGCAGCACCACTCACCGATACCCATGAAACCGGGATATGTATGGTTCCGGTATTATAACACTTAACCTCCTCCCAGAGATATCCGTATGGCTCACTGGGTTGAGGGGTGCTATTATCTGGGATAGAAATGCTTGGCTGGCTGGAATTCTGCGCGGGAAAATTAGGTTTTCCAGAAATATTGAATACAACTGTTTTGGAAAATGATTTACCCGAAAGGAGATCGGAAACGAGGCCGCTCTGGGCAGCACCATAGATCGATGATTCTTTGAAGTAAATTCCCCTGTTATCTGAATACGTCAAGAATAAGGTTATTGTTGGGGATGAACCTGTTATCAGTGGACCCAATGCATATTTCCACTCTTCTCCGATCTTCATAAGAGAAGTCAGGTTACTAGTAGAAAATTTTCCCGAAGAACTTGTTATACCTGAAAAGATCGTATTCCACCCAGTATGCGAACTGATTGGGGCGATTATATCCCCTTGAACCGAAACGTTCTGTAAAGGCGTATTGTTCTGTGATACGACCTCGATTGAAAAAAACTGATTGCTGACGGAAAAATAATTTGGCACAGTTATTCCAAGGATAGAAACCACCATTATTACTACCAATAAGATGGCTATAATACGGCCCTTAATTATCATCCAACTTCTATAATGTACAAACATATTAACTATAAACGTGTTGTGGCAACCAAGTGTGTTGCACAATTC
>DAQB01000110.1 GCA_002502705.1 Thermoplasmatales archaeon UBA582
TCATAGATACATGGTTTGACTCAGGAAGCGCACCGTATGCTGCATTCAATTATCCTGCAGATAATGCTAACCTGAAGATACCCGTCGACTTCATAACCGAGGCTATAGACCAGACGAGGGGCTGGTATTACACCATGCATGTAATATCAACCCTGCTGTTTGGGAAGAATGCATTTTCCAATGTGCTTACAATTGAATTTGTCCTTGATGCGAAGGGCAGAAAAATGAGCAAAAGCGAGGGAAATTCTGTCCTTGCAAAGGAAGCTCTGAGCGATATGAGCCCGGACTCACTGAGGCTGTTTTTCATGTTTGGGGTTCCATGGAAAACAAGGAATTATGATGTTCGCCTGATATCAGAGATATCCCGTAAGACTCTTCTTACTTTGATAAACGTTTACAGCTTCTTTTCATCAAACGCGAACCTGGACCATTATAATTTCTCTGGAAAGGTGGAGACCTCCGATATACNNGACAGGTGGATCCTGTCAAGACTGCATTCCACCATAAAGGCATGCAGTGATTCCATGGAAGCTTACCAACCTCACGAGGCACTTAAAAGGATAATGGATCTTATAGACCAGATCTCCAATAATTATCTGAGGTTTTCAAGAAGAAAATTCTGGTCAGAAACGATGAGTGAAGAGAAAGAAGCCGCTTATTCTGTTTTATACCACATAATTGAGATGACGAGCAAGCTCCTTGCACCACTTGCACCGTTTGCATCAGAATATATATTCAGGTCACTGACGGGGAGAAAAAGTGTGCATCTTGAGGATTATCCAGAGTATGATCCATCAAGGATAGATGAGAAACTTGAATCCGATCTTGCAAAGGCCCTTTCGGTTGTTGAGACAGTGAGGCGGATGCGCCAGAAAGCAAATATAAAGGGAAGGCAGCCACTTGGTGGGCTCCTAATATCAGGAAGCAGTGAAATGAGTGATGAAATATTGAATATAATAAAACCTGAGATAAACTGCAAGGAGGTGGTTTTCATCGACGAGGAAGATGCTCCAGTCAGGCGCAGAATAAGGCTCAATTACCAGAAGGTGGCTCCCGTCCTGAAGGATAAACTTTCGCTTGTGGAGCGAATGGCAAATCAGGCAAATTCTGATCAGTTGTATGAAACTCTAATGAAAAATAAGCATGTAGATCTAGGAGGATTTTCACTCGGGCAGGATGATTTTATCATCGAGACCTCTCCAGAAGAAGGTTATTCCATGGACGTGGATAACATGATAGGTGCAACACTTTTCTTAAATATAAAGATAGATCCATCATTATCAAGAGAGGGCCTCGCAAGGGAAATAATCAGGAGAATCCAGGTTATGAGGAAAGACATGAAACTTGATTATGATGACAGGATCACGGTGGAGATAGGAACGGACAAAAACACAGAGAAAGAGATAGGGGAGATGGCGGATTTCATCAAGTCTGAAACACTGGCAGAGAATATACACTTCATGCAGAATCATGGCAAGGTATGGGAACTTGACGGGACTAGAATAGCCGTTAATATTTCAAGGTCTGAATAGATATGAAAGTAGGATTCAATTGAAGCGAATAAATTTCAATATTTCAAAAAAATCCCAGAAGAGAATCGTAATAATAGTGCTTATACTAGTTGCCATGTTCGCAGGTTCTTTATATTATATCCACACCGCCCCGACACAGCAGGGAATAATAGATGTGAAGATTTCAGGTTCCGGCTATTTTACAGAATATTATGTGACATTTACTGCACTTACATCTAATATCTCAGTCTATAACCTTGAACTTGAGCTAACAGGAAACAGTGGCCTCATAGTAGTTTCCGGTTTCACGCGGGTACAGCCTGACGTGTTCACCAACAATGCAACATTATACCATGTTTCGCTTTATACTGACACATCCAGCAGTTCCTCACTGTCGTTTGACAGCCATATCGTGATAATCGGACCTCCACTTTCTTATATCGCCCTGGTGAAGGTTTCAAGCGGCGGGACTATAGCAACCTGGTCTATCTCATGATTTTTAAGCAATAAAATTAACAAAACAACTTACATTAATCACCTTGCGATCTTCCTCCGTGTTTGATGTTGATAATTTCTTAAATGATTCCGTACGGCTGATAAAAGATCAGATAGTTGGTAACGCAATTGTTGCCTGCTCCGGAGGGCTTGACAGTACAATAGTTGCAATAGTTGCAAACCAAGCTGTTGGTCCAAGATCAACAGCAGTATTTGTGGATACAGGATTCATAAGGATTGGAGAAAAAGAGAAAACTGAGTCGATATTCAAAAAATTTAACCTCAACTACAGGATAATCGATGCAGCCGATCAGTTTTTCACTGGCCTGAAAGGCGTAACAGATCCTGAAAAAAAGAGAAAAATAATAGGAAAAACATTCATAGATGTTTTTGAGCAGTTTGCAACCGAGATAGAAGCGAAAACTCTCCTGCAGGGAACGATTGCACCAGACTGGATCGAGAGCGGAGGTGGTGTTCGGGATGTTATCAAATCACATCACAACGTTGGTGGTCTTCCAGAGAAGATGAATCTAAAATTGATCGAACCACTCAGGGATCTTTACAAAGATGAGGTTAGGGAGGTCGCCAAACATCTTGGACTTGAATCAAACAAGCAACCTTTTCCAGGACCGGGTCTTTCTGTAAGGTTGATGGGAGAAGTGACACGAGATCGCATCACCGTTCTTAAAGAGGCTACAAGGATTGTTGAGGAAGAGGTGGAAGGACATTTCAAGAATAACAGGCCATGGCAGTACTTTGCTGTCCTGCTCTCGGAGAAAACAACAGGGGTTCATGGTGACAGCAGAACATATGGGGATACAGTTGCAATAAGAATGTTTGAAACTAACGATGCAATGAGTGGTACTTTTTCAAGGCCTGACTGGCAATTCCTGGAGCATCTATCAGTGAAGATCACAAACAGGATAAAGTCAGTCAACAGGGTTGTTTATGATATCACAAACAAACCCCCTGCAACTATCGAATGGGAATAGTTACTTAAAAACATCAGGAAATCAAGTTGCATATATCATAAATATTCGGTTCTTAAATTATAAATTTGTCTAATTATTATGCAATCATGAATAACTCCGTTGTTCTGACTTCTGACAGAGGAAGTTTTTCAGATTACTCTGGAGCAAATGCCCTCGGTTATATTGCCTGCATGCCAAAGAGACTGGTACCAAGGATGTTTATGGATAAGTTCTTCAATCCACCAATGCGTGCGTATGGAACCGGTGAGGCTGTCCTTGCACCATATGCACTGAGGAAAGTGGAAGCAATTCTTTCAGCATCCGGTGTATCGGACGTTATTGTTTCACCTCCAGAACATCTTAAAAGGGTTGTCAGTTCAAGTACAAAGGTGGTGGGCATAACGGCCCACGATCCATATGGTCTGAGCCCCGTGAGCACTAAACTGTCCCTGATGTTCGGTGGAGGAGAGAGCTGGACTGCAGCATACTTCACCGAGCTGTCAGAGACAATAAAGGATCTTAAAGAGAAATATTCTTTCAAGGTTTTTGCGGGCGGACCCGGGATCTGGCAGCTAGATCTCAAAAGACCGGACTGGGTCGATGTGATTTTCAGTGGTGAAGCTGAGATAGACCTGCCGCCAATGATTCATGATATTTTGCAGTCAAAACCAACAAAAGACAAGGTCTACGGCAAGGATCNNCTCACCTATTGACCAGATTCCTACAATAAGAAAGCCTTCCCGTTATGGCGAAGTCCAGGTAACCAGGGGATGCCCACGCGGATGCCAGTTCTGTTCGATTACGCCTGAAATGTTCAGATCTATCAGACTCGATGATATAATAAAAGAGGTTTCAGTCAATGTGGAAGCAGGATTACGATCCATAGATCTTGTCACGGATGATATCCTGCTCTATGGCTCCACCAGGCTCAAAACTAATCATGACAGGGTTGTGGAACTTTTCAGGAAAGTGAAGGAAGCTGGTGCGAGAGAGATATATTTCCCGCATATTTCCAGCCCTGCAGTCAAGGAGAGCCCTGAGACAGTAATGGATCTTGCAGGAATTGCGGAATATGACAAATACAGGGGAGAGGTACCCGTTGTAGGACTCGAAAGTGGAAGCGAAAGAATAATCGACAAATACATGAGGGGAAAGGCTTTTCCATGGACACCCTCAGACTGGGGACAGATCATCTGTGATTCGGCAGGTATCATGAATGATGCGGGCATATCACCATGTTTTACCATGACTATCGGTTTTTCGGATGAGACCAATGATGATGTTAATTCCACTATCGACCTCGCAAAACGGCTGATTGATAGCGGATACCGGGCTTTTATGTTTCCTCTTCCTGTTATACCTATTACAAAATCCAGGCTTAGAAAGAATGCGTTCCCAAGTGCAGATGCACTTCCCAGTAATTACTGGGATCTGCTGCAGTTATGCTGGAATTATGACTTGAAAGTGATAAGGCGCATGGTACCAGATTTAACTTACAGGATGGGTCATCCTCTTATTAGAACGGTAACTGGGATAATGATGAACCGGATATTTTCAGGAATTGATAATGTATTCGAACAGCTACGGGATACTAAAGGCAAGAAGGCGATTGAATACAGCAGTATACAACTGGAAAACCTTTTCGGCACCATGAAATCCATCTACTTCATAGGCAGGAAGGTCTTCAGCAACCACCATCAGGCAATTAATTGAAAACAATTCAAAGCCCTGCAAATAATAAATATATTCGAAGGTAATTGAGGGGGGATTAAATTGGCTAACGATCAGATTCAGACAGAACCCCTGCTTATACCGGATGATGAATACCAGAAGTCGGGTATACACATCGGCACACAGGTCAAGTCCAGGGATATGCAGGAATACATTTACAAGATAAGGAATGACGGTTTGTACATACTTGACATAAACAAGACAAATCACAAACTTATCGTTGCAGGCAAGATGCTGGCCCGTTTGGAACCTTCACAGGTATTGGTTGTTGCACAGAGGCAGTATGCGTTCCGGCCCGTCTCAAAATTCTCTGAAATCACAGGTGTAAAGGCAATAGTCGGAAGATTTGTCCCCGGTACGCTGACAAACCCCCAGCTCGATACATATACAGAAGCAAGGGTTATTGTGGTCACGGATCCACTCGCCGATATTCAGGCAATAAAGGAGGCAATCAGGGTAGGAATACCGATTGTTGCCCTCTGCGACGCAAATAACAAGACAGACTATATTGATCTCGTTATACCGACAAACAACAAGGGCCGCAGATCTCTGGCTGTTATTTACTGGTTGCTTGCAAGGGAGATACTGAAGAACCGTGGAGTGATAAAGGAGTATTCTGAATTCAAGAATCCTGTGGAAGACTTTGAGGCACCAGTTTAGTTCTCAATATTCGGCAGCCTCTTGACTTTCAGGTACCTGATCCCATCTATGTTATAAGCAATAAGAAGGTCCTTATGGACTGCAGAGGCAACCCTGACAGCCCTTGATATCTCGTACCACCTCAATTGTCGTTTTTCGGCATAAAGAAGCAGGTAGTCTGCATGATCTTCAATGCCACTGGTATATAGGCGGAAATTCGCCCCGTATTTGAAACCAGTTCTGGCAAGTATGCCACGACCTCTGAGATCCTTTACGAGCATGAGAAGATCCTGCGGTAACTGCGCAAAATCATCAAACTGCTTGGATGAAAGATATATGCCAAACCCTATCCTTTTGATCTTTGTACTTTCATTAAGGTTGTCCTGAAGAAGGTAGTTTCCTATCTTAACCGGATGATAATCTGTTCCCTCAACTATGTTAGAACCTGTTGGATTATCTGGTGAAATACTGTAGAATGATACATCACCCTCCTCATCCACTATACAATAAATCATTGCCCCGGAAGATTCCATGGCCTCCAGCGGAAGGTATTCATCTTCCCTCTGCACTATGACTAAAAATTCCCATTGCTTTGAACTCTTTTTCCGGATATGCATGATGGGCTGCTCGACTTTTATCGCAAAACCCTTTGCCTTGAGATGGGAAAATGCAAGTGCGATCTCGAGATCCCTTTCCTGATCTAAAAAATCCCTGAGCAGAAGTAACCTCGCATTGGTTTCCATGTTACCGAATGGATACTTTGCCTGCAAAACCAGATATGCAATCTCATATTTGTCAAGATATAGGTCACCGTCAACGATTTTTCCAATCCGGTACCTGTTGTATGTCCTACCAGGCGCACTCCTTTCTACGGGAAATAAGGCTTTGGAGAACCTGAAGTAAGGCATCAGTTTCTACCCTTGACTGCGAATTTTTCTGATAAGGCAGCCAGAAGTGTGTCAAGGAATCTAGCTGAATCTGCCGAATTTCTAGAGCTTGTAAGAACATATCTGACACTGTATTTATCAGCAACCTTCTTTATATCTGAATCCCAGAATTTTGCTTCATATTTGAGATCCTGTTTTGTAGCAGCCATTAATATTGCAGTTTTGCCGTTATACATCTGGACATATTTCAGGAGATTGTCAGCTTCAAATAAAGAATCAGGATTTGTAACATCGGTAACAACAACAATTGCATTTGAACCGGAAAGGAGCTTGTCAGTCCCGTTTGCTCCGTCAAGTTCCAGGAAGAAGAGATCCGCCATGAACTTAATGCCATCCTTATCATAAGCCACGCTCTTTTTCTTCAGTGACTTCGGATCAGATTCATAACCCTCAGAGCCATAGACTACCCTTGATATGAGTGAACTCTTACCGACCCCCTTGGGACCGATCAGACTTACTTTCCAGGCTCTCTTAGGTTCCATCGTATAGTTCATTCCTGCTTTTTAAATAATATTTCTCTTTTCTTGGGGTTATAAAGCATAAATAACATTAAATCCGCAATTTTATTACCGGTCCCCCTTGGCTTGGAAGAGTGTATTCCAATATCATCCCAATTACCAACCTTAATCTCGTATAATCTGTATTCGATTTACATAAAACCTTACAGGTAAAATCTAAAATTTATATGAATCGTAAGCATAACTAATAGATAATTATGGATTTTTTATTTTCATCCCTAATTTCGAGGATGAAGCCGTCANNGAGCTGCTCAAGATGGCAAACACAAAGGGACTCATATCATTTGGTGGCGGGATGCCTGATCCTCAGACTTTTCCGCTTGAAGAACTAAAAGAGATAATAAATGATATTTTTGACAAATATTTTTCAAACGCATTTCAGTATGGGGTTACGTCCGGGATCCTGCCATTGAGGGAAGAGATATCGGGACTTGTCAAAAGGACCGAAAATATAGATTGCGAACCTGATGAAATAAACGTTACAAGCGGGTCACAACAGGCACTGTATGCTGTAGGCAAGGTCCTTGCGGAGCCGAACCAGACCGTTATCACGGAGTTGCCGACCTATGTTGGCGCAATAAGCGCATACGATGCAAACATGATAAACATGCATGGCGTTGAGATGGATGACGAGGGCATAAGGACAGATCTTCTTCAGGAAACTTTAGATCAATACAAAGGCGAGGGCAGGAAGGCCAGGTTCATTTATGTTATACCGAATTTTCACAATCCAGCTGGATACACCCTTTCGCATGAGAGAAGAAAACACCTGATAGACCTTTCAGTTGACTATGATGTACCGATTATTGAAGATAACCCGTATGGTGAGCTTCGATACTACGGGAATAAGATACCAAGCTTGAAGAGCATGGATCCTGATGAAAGGGTAATTTACATGGGTACATTCTCAAAGGTCATGACACCAGGTCTGAGGATTGGTTATGTCATCGGCAAAAAAGATGTGATCAGAAGGGTTAATCTTCTTAAGCAGGCGCTCGATCTGTCCACGAATACACTTTCTGAATACATAGCCTATGAATATCTAAAAAGAGATGTAATGAAGACGCAAATCCCTAAGAATATCGCAATATACAGAAAGAAGAGGGACAGAATGCTTGATGCGTTGTCGCAGAATTTTCCTGAGAACTCAAAGTGGTCTAAACCGGATGGCGGCATGTTTGTCTGGGCCACGCTTTCAGAAGACATTGATACAGGAATGATGAAGGAAAGGGCTGTGAAGAACGGTGTAGCGTACATAAGCGGGATGTCATTCTATCCAAATATGGAAAAGAAGAACGGCATGAGGATCAATTTCAGTTATCCAACCCTGGAGGAAATAGACGAGGGGATAAGGAGACTATCTCTTACGATTGAGCAGGAAACTTCCCTGAACAAGCAGACCATTCTGAAAAAGAAATACTGATTTAAATGACCGTTGTTGTTGGCGGAACTTTCTCCATACTGCATAAGGGTCACAGAGTCCTTTTGCGGACTGCTGCAGGCGAGGGTGATCATCTGGTTATCGGCCTGACGACGGATAAATTTCTCAAAGACAGGAAGAATTATGCATATCCGGCCTACGAGGAGCGGGAGAAGAACCTAAGAAAATTTATGTCAAAAATAAGCAGCAGCTTTGAGATCAGGCCATTGAGCGCACAGTATGGAAACACCACAGATGATGAGTCATATACAACTATTGCGGTCTCGGAGGAGACCGAAAATGCTGCATTCAGGATAAACCAGATAAGAATTTCAAACGGCCTTGCACCGCTTAAAATTCTAAAAATCCCGACTGTGAGAGCAAAGGATCTTATTGCAATCAGGTCGTCTAGAATATACCGGGGTGATATAGACATCAAAGGGAACAGGCTTAGGGCTTTGAAAGTGGTTATCTCCACTCACAACGACCTGAAATACCGGATTTTGAGGTCCTTTATGGAAGAAAATCTCGGTCCGGTAATAACAATAAGAAATGATTCGTATTCTCTTGACAGCAATCAGCCGTTCGGTGAGGATACAATTAAACTTGCAAGGGTACGGGCGGAAAGCGTAAAAGTTGAATATGACTACTCCGCAGGAATCGAGTCAGGTCTTTTCTATGATAAGATTACTGATTCATATCTTGATTTTCACTGCTGTTATCTTCTAGACAGCCTGGGCGAGGCATCAGTAGGCTGCAGCAGCGGTTTCAGGATCCCTGAAAATGTGATCCGGAAAATTAAGGAAGGAATCGATATGTCCGAAGCGTTCGGTAAATTGTACGGATATGAAGGGATCGGGGAAAAGGAAGGAATTGTCGGTATACTTACTAATGGCAGAATTACACGCGGTGCACTCATATCAGAAGCAGTAAGAAATGCCCTCTATTCAAGAGTTGGTGTATTCCATAAGCAGCATGTTCAGAAAGGATAGACCAAAGGAATTTGTCATAAAAACAGTGAAAGTGATGATACCAGGATCGCAACCAGAACGGTAAGGGGCAGGTTCTTTGTTTTTAATGCGACCGCGATCGCCGATAGCATAGCAACCACGTTGATTAGGGTGACCTGGGGCATGTTATAAATAAAAAGGCTTGCAAATGCTGAAACGGCGAATAAATTGAAGAATCCCTCCAGCTTGAGATATTTCCTGAATTTTTCATAAAATTTCCATGGTACAACCCTCTGGGAAAAGCTCATCACGGCTAGTACTATGATAAGAACTGTGATAATAACAGTCATTCAGGCCACCCCCCTTGCCTTGCTATAATAATAGCCAAGCAGAACTCCTGCAAGTATCGGCACGATAATGAAATATGATGGGAGGCCAAGTATCTTCCCTGTTATGGCTATGCACATAGCAGATGCTGCCGTGATGATAGTTGGACTGCTCCTGATCCTTGGCATAAGAAGACCGATGAAAAGTGCAGGAAGAGCTATGAGTAGAATTTCTATAATCCTTATCGGAGCAAGAGCGGCTANNCCAGTTTATGTATCCATACATTGAAAGATTGAGCAGATCCTTTGTACCCATTCCATGAGTTGAAATTGACAAAGCATAAACCTCGTCTGTTAAAAACGGTCCGATTAGCATTATATCGCTGGATGAGACGTTGTATCCTGAGGAGGAAAGGTGTGGGCCATAAAATGTATGCCTGAGGTTTAGCAGGAACGCGGTAAGTACCATGGAAAATGGATCCAGGCCGGTTGCCCAGAAACCCAGAAATGCTGACTGGACTGCTCCGGAGAATACAAGAAGTGAGAGCATGACTGCATATACAAACGGTATACCGAGAGCAACTGTAAAGGCTCCAAAAGCTATTCCAGACGGCATGTAGCTGGCTGTGATTGTAAAGTAAAGAGAGCGGAGAGCACTGGGCATTGTTACACCTTCATGCTTTTAGAGGAAATGTATTTTTAATCTTTCACCCCATCGGAAAAACAAAAAGTAAATGGATAGGTTTTAAAAGGAAATTATTCAAAGCCCAGTTTGTATTTTTTGCCGTCTGATAAAGGTTAAATACATTTGTAAACTATTATGTTTGAAAACATGGTTACGAAGGAAGATGTACTGGAGGCCCTGAAGGCAGTATCTGATCCGGAGATAGGAATGGATGTGGTGAACCTGGGCTTGGTTTACGATGTTGAAATTAACGGTGATAAAGTATACATAAAAATGACCATGACCGCTCCGACATGCCCTGTCACCCCATGGATTCTTGCGGAAGCACAGAGAGTTGTCGAAAACGTTGAAGGTGTGGAAGCGGCAGATGTCGAACTTGTATGGGAACCTCAGTGGACCCCAGCGTTGATGACAGACTTCGCGAAAGAGCAGCTCAATATGATGTAGGATTAACAGATTTTGCCTGAAAACCTGCAAAAAAAATGCCGATTTTAGGCGTTATGTTTTATATACTCTTTATAAATAAGCCGGCTTGAGAGGTATATTATGAGCGAGAAAGAGAAAATTACAATTGAAAACATTGTCGCATCGACTTCACTTGCAGAGCGTCTCGATTTAAGCAGGATCGCGCTCGCACTTGATGGATCTGAATACGAGCCAGAGCAATTTCCTGGTTTGATATACCGTCTGCATGAACCCAAAACCGCCGTATTGATTTTCAGAAGCGGGAAGGTAAACTGCACGGGTGCGAAAAATCTTGAGAATGTCAAGTTAACAATCGACACAATAATTCAGAAATTAAAAAAAGCAGGTATAAAGGTCTACGATCACCCGGATATTGTCGTGCAGAATATTGTTGCAGTATATGATCTGGAATCTGATTTGAATCTAACAGATATTGCAATGTCCCTGGGACTTGAGAACGTAGAATATGAACCTGAGCAATTCCCTGGGCTTGTTTACAGGGTAGAGGAACCAAAGGTCGTTTTGCTGCTTTTTGGATCTGGGAAGGTTGTATGCACCGGTGCCAAGGAAGAGAGCGAAATTGAGCAGGCAGTTATAAAAGTCAAGAAAGAGCTACAGAAAGTCGGCCTAATCTGATAATATCATATATTCTCCATATTTTCCTTTAATATTTCTCTCAGGTAGGATGTGGCGTAAATCCCCTTTCCTAGATTGAAGGTGAACCTGCCATCCAAGAAACTGAAATCATTCGGCTTGGCTGATATTATTCTCTGTGATCCGGATGAACTCATGTTCTTGTGATTTCTGACACGGAAAGCAGTTTTATCTACTCCTTCATTTTCCATTATGTCTCTGATCCCATCCTGCTTTATTACAGAATCATCTGTATTATAACCAATAAGTGGGAGGGTTATCCTCACCCTGTCTTCGATTATCTTCTTCCCAATCATTTGTAAATTCAATTCATTAACCTTCATAGGCTCAGATACTGGATTGAAGTATTGATCGATTTCAACAAAATAATCGCCGGGATGAGGTTCCGTCAAGCTATGATCCTCCTTTATACGATTCGAAAGGATAAGATTGAACAGATATGACTGGTAAGCATGAATGAACATCATCTGCAATGTTCTCGGGAGCTTTTCTATTGCACCCTCGAAGTTTCCAGTATCAACAACATGCTGTATGAGTAAATGCTCATAGTTCAGATATTTCGGGAAGTCTTTAAGTGCCCTTGTAAAATCTTCTGTCTTCAGAAGATCGATCCTGAATGATTCGGTATCGAATTTCGGATCGCACAGGTATTCCATGACAGCCTGCTTGAAGTCGCCCTTAAGAATCTCCTTCCCTACAAGGTGGGTGATGGGCCTCTTTGAACCAAATCTCTGGTATCCGAAAAAATTAGGGAATCCGCCAAGTAGGTTCATCTCATCATTCAGTTCTCTGACCCTCGGCTCTTCAGTCAACCGGGATGTGTTAATGTAGAACCTGTTTCCTGTTAAATCGCCAAGCGAAAGCATTCTGTCTGACCTGAAAGTTTCGATGACTTCAGCATCCCTGATGTTCTCAAGGTTCGGGTAACCCTGATAATTGAGACAGAAATATTGCGTGGTGATGCCGTTCCTGTCCTTTGTACCGGCAAATGTAATTCTTTTATCGTTGATCTGAAGCATCCTGCTTATATAAGTCACGAACCTGTTTGTTTCCCAGTTCCTGAGCCTGACCTTTATAATCAGGTACTTGCCTGTCTCATTCCTGGGGATCTGGACAGGTATTTCCTCAACAATAAAGTCCTCGGGTTTTGCTTTGAAGGTGCCCACTGCAGCTTTCCCTTTTGTGAGGTAAGAAAGCATGCCTGCTTCCCTGTCATTATTCATAAATTTTAATTGTTCTGTATAGGTTGTCCCTCTCAACCGGGATTCTTCCAATTGCCTTTATCGATTCAATTATTGTATCTTTCCTGAGGTTGCCGACCTGTTTGCCCGTTGCGGGAATGACCTTTTCATCATAGATAGTGCCGCCCCAGTCGTTTGCTCCATACAGGATCGCGATCTGGCCCATTTCGACACCATTTGTGAGCCATGAGGTCTGTATTACAGGAAGCTGTGAATTAAAAACCACCCTTGCTACTGCTATGTTCCTTATTACGTCAAGGCCACCGGTTCTTTCTGTTACCACTCCCTCCTTCTCAAGCTGAGTATTACCGGGCTCAAAATTCCATGGAGTGAATGAGAGGAAACCATGGTATTTCTGCTGAAGTTTCAGTATGCTAAGAAGATGTTTCGCCTTATCGAGGCCCGTCTCTACATGACCGAACATCATGGTAGCTGATGTCCGGATTCCAAGACGGTGGGCAGTCTCCATGATAGAAAGCCATTCTTCACCAGAATTCACCGGACGACCAAGCTTCTTCCTGACCTCATAATCAAGTATTTCGCCACCTGCACCAGGGATTGTCTCAAGACCTGATTTTCTGAGTTCAATAAGCAAATCCTCAACGGAAAGTCTTGCTTTCTTTGATATGAATGATATTTCTGATGTTGAAAGTCCGTGGATTCCAAGATTCGGGAATTCATTCCTTATTCTCCTAAAAAGTGAGGTGTAATAGTCAAGATTTAGGCTCGGGTTCACTCCGCCCTGTATTAGAAGTTGCCTGATTCCATATGGCTCATAATATTTTGCTATCTCCTCTATGACCCTGTCCTCTGTGAAAGTATAAGAGTCCTCCTCTGATCCTGTACGATAAAATGCGCAGAATTTGCATCTTACATTGCAGACGTTTGTATAATTAAGTATCAGGTTGGACACAAAAGAAACATAATTTGATGAAACATTATCAGCCATCTTTCCAGCAAGGCCACCGAGCCAGTTTATATCAGCTGTATCATAGAGAAAAACAATGTCCTCAGGCGACAGAATCTGCCTTTGTTCTATCTTTTCCTCAATCTCATTATAGAGAGAGGCATTAGACAACATGATTAGACATTGCTGAAAAGTTAATAATCTTTATAGATTATCAGAAAACAGGTAATTCTTATTAGATTTAAATCGATGACTATACCGTGAAGACACAGCTAACATCCAGCGAAAGTTACTGGTATGAATATATTACAGATGGCGGCTTGATCAATAAAAATGAAGCAAAAGAAATCATGGAGACAATGGGATTTCATTCCAGAACCAGACTTGCGGATTCGCTTGCCTCATACCAGGCCGGCGATACTGTAGGATATGCTGTTTCCTATAACATCAATTATTCAAATTATTGCTCTGCATCCTGCCCAATATGTGCTTTCTACGTACCTGCGAAATTAAAGGGAAAAACGGATAGAGGCTACGAGCTAACAGAGGAACAGGTCCGTGCAGAAGCAAGAAAGGCAAAAGCACTCCAGTGCACAGAGGTTCATGTTGTTGGCGGGTTTAATCCATACCTTGAACTGGAATACTACGAGAGAATTTTCAGGGCAATCAAGGAGGAGATACCTACTGCCACGCTTAAAACCCTCACAATACCGGAAATAGATTTTATCGCAAGAACAACAGGCAATTCCATAAAGGAAGTAGTGACCA
>DAQB01000157.1:0-12992 GCA_002502705.1 Thermoplasmatales archaeon UBA582
CAAAGAATCCTGATGCACATTACAGGAATTTACTAACACTTGAGGCTGCTATGAACTCAACGCTTGTATCTGAACCACTGAATCTAATGGACTGCAGCCCGGCGAGCGACGGCGCGGCTGCCCTAATCCTCGCATCTGATGAGTACGTAAAGAAGAACAAACTTGAAGGAATAAAAATTGCCGCATCCTCAATTTCTCAGGATTACCTAGCATTGCACAGCAGGAAATCCCTCTACAGGTTTGATTCCACGGTTATTGCAGCCAGGAAAGCATTTGAGAGGAGCAAGCTGAAGCCTTCCGATATATCCTTTGCTGAAATACATGATTCATACAGCATATATGGATTGATTGAACTTGAAGACCTTGGTTTTGCTGAAAAGGGGCAAGCAAAAGACCTGGTTTATGAGGATATAAAAGTAAATGGAAGCATACCGGTCAACCCATCCGGCGGGCTTAAAGCAAAGGGAAACCCATTCGGTGCAACTGGGATTGGGCAGTTCGTTGAGGCAGTCCAGCAGCTTAAGGGGAAAGGAAAAGACAGACAGGTAAAGTCACCAAGCAATGCCCTCCTGCACAGCATGTCCATAAGTGGTTCAACATCTGTAGTGCATATACTGGGAGGGGATTGAAATGGGAGAGCTTTCAAGATTCTGGAGAGAGTCAAATCATAGATACAGGCTTNNGTGTGGACATTGCAATAACATATATTTTCCACCCAGGGACGTCTGCCCAACTTGTCACAGGGATTCCATAGGAAAAATGAATGAGGTCACACTATCAGGAAAGGGCGAGATCGTCTCATTCACCATCGTGCATGATGTCCCACCGGCCTTCATGAGACAGAGACCCTATGTCATGGCGCTTGTAAAGCTCGATGAAGGTCCTGTTATAACTGCACAGATCGTGGATTCGGATCCTAAGGAAATTGACTTTGGAAAACGCGTCAAAACTGTATTCAGGAAGGTAAGAGAAGATGGCAAGGCAGGAATCATACAGTATGGCTACAAGTTTGTTCTGGCAGATTGAAATAACCAATCGATGTAAAATATAATCACAACTATATTATATTTTAACTCATTCATGAGATATTGTCGTTTTCACCTAGCAGTGCGATCAATCAATACCATAAGGTGACGGGCGGGAATGAAGACTCCGTACCAGTGGAGGGCAAGAAAAGCGGCCATATTGTTCCATTCGTGCTTATCGTGACTTATATCTTCCTCGCGCTAATGGTCATTCTCTCTGCTTCCTATCTCCTTTTTTTCAGTGGGGTCCCATTGAGCCGGATCCTCACGGGGAGCGATTATGTATATTTTTATTTCCTGCTGCTTCTGTTTGAGGTACCTGGTATAAGCCTGTTTGGCATTGTTATTACAGTGATATTTCTTTATGCTCTCTTTACAACGGTTATCGGGTTCACCTTTAATTCACATGTAAGGCCGTTTGACAATCCGAATGGTTTTTTTGGAATGATGGCTCCCCTCCTGTTTTTACTGAGCGCATTCATAATATTAATAGAGGAGAGCCTTCAAATCCCTATAGGGGGGCCAACAATTATAACAACAGGCAGTGCATATAGCGTTTACAAGTATTTTCTCAACCTTATTTATGCGCCATTCATGGAAGAATTGGGTTTCAGGATACTCCCTATCGGTATAGTAACTTTCATCCCTTTTATCCTGTACACTAGAAGGAAAACCACGGCTGAAAACGGGAGGCCGTTTGACATGAATGCATTTAAGGCGTTTGGACTTTATATTTTATCCCCGGGTTATATGAGGAAAAAATATGGCGGCAGGAATAAGTATGCTGACTTCACCATGATCATAGTCACAAGTGAGTTCTTTGCATATGCACACATCTATTTTGGTCTCTGGAGCTGGGGCAAGATTCTGCCTGTTTTTATAGGTGCACTGATACTTGCGGTGGGATACCTTAAATTCGGAGTCTATATGGATATAATGCTGCATTTCTTCCTAAATGCTGCCTCAGGATTACTGATAGCATTTCCATCGTCGATAGGGTTCATCATTCTTCTGGTGCTGTGGTCTGTAATTGGATCACTTATTGCAATACCTTATTGCTTTACTTCCATGTGGAAGTTTTTTTCTGTTTCAAAAAATAACGAATTTTTCATGAAAAGCTGACCCTCTTTCCGTTGACATGAATGTTTTTAGAAAGTATATCATTAACTGCCCTCAAGAGAACGGATTTCTCCTCTCTCTTCACCCTTTCCTGCAGAATCTCAGGTGTATCGTCATATCTCACTTCAACTGTTGACTGATCGATGATTGGCCCGCCATCCACATTTCTAGTTACGAAATGGACTGTGCAGCCAGTGATCTTTGCACCGCTTTCAATCACAGCCCTGTGAACATTGAGTCCATACATTCCGCGTCCACCAAAGCATGGGAGCAGAGATGGGTGTGTGTTGATGATCTTAAGAGGGTAGAAATCTACAATCTCGTCAGGTAGGATTCGGTTATAACCTGCCAGGATAATAAGATCGGGGTCTATGGCAATAAGGTGGTTGTGCATATCGTCCACTGTGTTTTCCATATCATTCTGTTTGATTATGTATACCCTAATCCCAAACCTACCTGCCCTTTCCACAGCGCCGCTCTTAGGCCGATCAGAGAACAACGCTACAATGTCGGCATCAATTTGACCTTGTTTAACTGATTCAGCGAGGAACTCAAACGTAGTCCCGGTTCCAGAGGCAAAAACAACTAATTTCTTCGACAATATATCTTTCAATCATTCTAAAACAAGATATTTAATTTTGCCTGCCCTGATGCATATTCAATGCATTTTTCCTTATATCAGAGGAAAATTCCTTGGCCCTGTTTCTTATGGATTTTATTAATGAATCTGTCCTTTCCTCAATAAGGCGGTCAAGGTCGTCAATTTCAAGAATACTGTACACATGATAATAACCGCCAGATCTGATTGATATTGTTTCTCTTGTTACCAGGCCTGCTGACTCAAGCTTCTGCAGTATCTTAAAAACAGTGGATCGGTGTCTGTCACACTGCTCAGAGACCTGGTCTATGGTCATTGCAGGATGGTCCACCAGAATGAAAAAAACCTCGAGATCTGTATCAGTAAGATCAAAGAGATTTGAAAGAAGATCGTGGCAGCAGGCTGATTTGCTTGACAGCCTCCAGAGATCAGACATAATATGCTATTGCAAAACAGGATATAAGGTATTGCATGGTATTTGCAATACTACAAAATACTAATATATCTAATAGCAATAACCAATTAAGAGTGTTGAACATATAATACTCTGAATCCAATGGATGTGAAGAAATGGTAACGGATAATGAAACAGAAAAAATAAAAGAGAGAATGGCACAGGATATTCAGAAGAAAGTTGCAGCAAATGGCAAGCCTGTTGACCTTAGCGATAATAACTTCCATGAAATGGTGAAGAAAACACCGTACATGATAGTTGATTTCTGGGCACCCTGGTGCGGACCATGCAGGTACGTTTCCCCTGTCCTTGAAGAACTTGCGAAGGATTATGCAGGCAAAGTTACTATAGGAAAACTCAATGTTGACAACAACCCTGCAGTGTCAAGCGAATTCATGATAAGCAGCATTCCAACCATAATGTTCTTCAAGCNNAACAGAGAGTCAAGGAATACCTGTGAGAGTGTAGTATACGGAAAAATACGACGTTGTGATTATAGGCGGTGCAGCAGCCGGGCTTACATCGGCTCTTTATTCTTCAAGGCAGGGCCTCTCAACACTTGTGATTACAAAGGATATCGGTGGGCAGGCGTTGCTTACCAACGATATTCAGAATTACCCTGGCATTGATCAGATAGGCGGTTTTGAGCTGATGACAAAATTCCAGGAACAGGCTGCCAGGTATGGTGCTAAATTCCTGTATGATGAGGTTAAGTCCATAGAAAACAGGAAAGAAGAGAAAATAGTATCAACAGCTACAGCTGAATTCAGTGCGACTGCTATCATACTGGCTTTTGNNAATTAGGAATTCAGGGGAAAAGGCGTCTCTTATTGCGCTGTCTGTGACGGTCCGATTTTCAGGGGAAAGAATGTATCAGTGGCAGGCGCGGGCGATCATGCCCTCCAGGCTGCAGTCTACCTTTCGGGTGTTGCAAGCAGGGTCAACCTGATCCTCCCGACAAACGATCTGCGTGGAGACGAAGATCTTGTCAACTCTGTCAAGGAAGACAAAAAGATAGAGAAATCATTCAGCAGGAAGGTCGGTGAGATAAANNGGAGACAGGGTTGTGAATTCAATCTCGCTCAGAAAGCAAAATGGTGAAATTGCAGAGGAAATTGAAACGAACGCAATCTTCGTCGAAATGGGTTATATTGCAAAAACAGATTTCGTCAAGGATATCGTGAAGTTGAACGCCGATAAGGAAATTGTTGTCGATAAATACTGTGCAACTTCGGCTGAAGGGATTTTTGCTGCTGGTGATGTGACAGATGTTCCATACAAACAGGCCGTGATATCTGCTGGACAGGGTTCCACAGCTGCATTGTCTGCATATAACTACATACAGAAACTCAGGGGAAAACCTGCTTCAAAGACAGACTGGAAAAGCGTAAATCCTGTGGGTGCAAAATGAATACTGGATTTTCAAATATATCTGACATAACGTTTCTTGCAATATCACGAGAGGATATTTCTCAACCTGTTGATTCAGATATATCGGCAAAGATAAAGAATAAGCAATTCCCAGTTATCAGTAACCAAAACGAAATTTCGATGAATGAAAGGATGTCATATGATTCTGTATTCATGATAGTCAAGAAAGCAGTCAAAGCAGTTACCGGGCATGAAAGATCCGGCCTTGGACTGGCGCTTTCCAATCTTCCAGCCGGTTTGGGTGCATTCTGGCAGGTTGGTGGCAATTATATTGTTATGAACGATATTCTGATTAATGCTATGGAGAAGATTGCAAAAAATGATTTCGAATTTAATTCATTCATATTTACAATTCTTATCCATGAATACCTTCATTCAATAGGTTACTACGATGAATCCGATGCGAGAAAAATGTCCCATTATGTTACGAGTAGATATTTTGGTGAAAAGCATCCTACAACAGTGATGAGCAGTGATGATCTTTGGAGAATATTCCCTCAATTGAGGTACATACCTGGCGGAGACGGCTCATATATGCGAATAATATCAAAATTTGACACTGACGCAACAAGTTACATTGCCTGATTGGTTTTCTAAATTTTTGAAGTATAATCCAAAGGTGAACCAATGAATATTACTAGATTCCACTAATGCTTTCCAGATATCTTTGAACAACTTCCTTCCCCTTTTCTGTTATTTCAACCCGTAACTTTGGAGATGAGAAAAAAGAATACCTCGTTGTCTTGATGTATCCAGCTGATTCCAATCTAGAAATATGATTGTGAAGGCTACCCTTCCCGGTTCCTGTGAGCTTAAGGAGGTCTGAGAAATTCAGTTTCCTGTTCATTCCAAGGGAGATGAGGATCATCAACCTTATAGAGGATTTTAGGGCAGGATCATTTAGCGATGCAAAAATCCTTGAATATCTGCTCTCTGGACTCATAAATTAGTTCTCTCCATCAAGTGCCCCAAGAATCTCTGAGGATCTGTAGAAGGATATCAGTGAGGAAATCATCCACAAAGCAATTACAGCAGTCCAGGAAATTACAATAATTGAGGTTAATGTATGTACCCCAAGGTACAAGGCTGACGAAATAAATACCTCGATGATGCCGACAACGAATAATGAAACCGACGTGATTAGGTTCTCAATCGTAAGCTTCCCGAGACCTTTAAGGTTTGCATAGAAGCAAAACATACTGGCTGCAAATATCAGGAAAATAAAGGCTGTCTCTGAAACGTATGTGTCAATTTTATGACGTGATATATCCAGTATAGCGAATGCAACAGCAATAACATATATAACAAGAAGGTAGAGAAATATTCTCACTATTTTATTCTCTGAATTTTGTCCTGCTTCTCCATTAATATAATGCATGTATCTTGAGATCCTTCTGCTCTTGCCGAATATATTTGTTGAAATCCAAAAACCTGAAACGATAGCAATTGTGGAAAGAATTGAACTCTCCACATTGCCAAGGATTAATGACCCAATTACGTTTAGTAAGATATCGATGGCCCAGATTCCGTAGAATAGACCCCAGGATCTTCTGGTCAGGAATTCCTGAAACCTCATTGCCCGTATCCCCGCTTTCAGCATTTCGATGGCGCTGCTTGAATCGTCTTCTATCATATCTGAGACCTTTCCTCCAGGCTGGTTGCCTTTATCCTTCCAAGGAGAAGTATGTCAAGAATTATCAAAGATGCTATCCAGATTAGAAGAGATAACAGGAGATAAGGATATTGAAGACTGGAAAACACTGTGTGCATATGAGTGGAAACTATTTGTAATTCTTTTCCATCGAAAGCTTCCTGGAACATTGCAAGGTATGCATTAAACGGCACCACGTAATAGATATAATCGATAGTGATATTTGTTGTTAGGAGAAGGATACCGATGCCATATGTAAGGAGCATTGGTAAAAGCTGGATATAATTCACAGTCCTTACTCCAAGGTAGTTGATGGCAAGGAATACAAGGAAGAGTGCAAAGAATATCATAAACAGCGAACCCAGCAAAATTGTGAAGTAGGTTGACAGGTAGTTACTAGAATATACCGTATATCCAAATTTGTAGCTGAACATCAACGTCGCGATGATCGTGATCACACTGGAAAGACCTATGCCAATGACAAGTGAGGAGACCGACATATTGTAAAGATATGATCTTCGCGATAAATTACTGAACTTGAACAGGTACGGAAGAGAAGAAGAAGAGTAGATTGCGACCTGAGCGATCGTTGTTGATATTGTTCCAAGCAGGAAGAGTATTACGAGCGCAGTCCAATCTGCGGTGTAATATTCCTGATCAAAGTGGGATAGACCAATACCCGATGTTGACTGGCTATATCCAATATACAGAAGAAAAAGGCCAAAGAATATTCCGAATATCCATACCCGTCTGCTGAAGATTATACTCTTGACAAAATATTTAGTTATCATATTTACAAACTCCCTGCCATAGAGCCGACCTTTTCAATGTNNATTGGTAAGCGGTATCTCCCCTTCATCAATACTTATTGAGAAATTTCTAGTTCCAGAACTCCATTCTATTTCACTTTCATCACGATAGGAGGAATTGAAATAGTAGCGCTGAAATTTAGTCGGATCCAGTGGGCCAATTAGTTTACCAGATAGCAAAAGGAACAGCCGCCAGCTCTTCATTAGTTCCAGGATGCCGCTGTCATGTGTTGAAAGAATTATCTCTGATGAGGCTGCATTAAAAATAGAAAACAGCAACTCCTTTCTTTCAAAATCAATGTTCTCGAATGGTTCATCGAGAATGACAAGGCCGTCATTCCCGACCATGGCTATAAGTGAGTAAAGAATCTTCTGTTCTCCTGTGCTCAGATTCCATGGTTTCAGGTCGGAGATTCTATTAAGACTGAATTTATTGAGCTGCCCGAAAACAATACTCCTGTCAAAATTTTTTAACTCGCTGTAGGCGGAGACCATGTCCCGTACGTTAAGCGGCAGCAACCTGTAACATTCTGGCAAATTCGAGAAAACTTTCACATAATTGCTAGCTGATCTCAGATTTTTTCCATTATAAAACATATCACCCTCATCCGGTAAAACAAAGCCTAGGAGACATTTCATTAGAGTAGTTTTTCCGGAACCATTCTGACCAACTATTACATTCTTAGAATTATTTGGAGCCAGAAGAGATAGTTTGTCAAGAACCAGATGCTCGTTAAATCTTACTGAAAGATTTTCAATCTTCAACATGAATTGAGATGCTTTATGGAGATAAATTAACAAGTATGGGTTCATTTTTTGAACCTAAAATTCTTGATATTTTGTATCGTCCTTTATGGTATAGTGCATCACAGCCGCTTGCTGACAACGTAATTATCTAAGAACTGATTTGTACCTTTCGCGATAAAGGTTTTGAATGTACATAATTAAAAATATTGCTACAATTTGAAAATGCTCTTTTAGATGGGATTTCCCAGCATCGGGAGGAAGACAACAAGCAGCCTGCTCACCGAAGTATTGAACGTTGACCCCCCATCTTCACCAGACTCAATTAGTGCTTGCCGGAGTTGTCTCAATATAGGTTTTACTTTAGTTGTTGTCTTTTTACTCATAACTGAGTAGGTCAAAGTATATGGTGTTTGTTCAATCAACCATTTCCTTAAATTTTCACCTTCAGAGTCATCAGAGTTGGCTATGCGATCTGCAATGAAGCTTAATGTCATTGAATAACCCATTAAAACTGAACTCACCACTTCTTTTATTTCATTATTAGTCGCACCAAGCAGAATCTTTTCCCACTCCTTGGGATCTTCGGCTCTGAACATATCCTCATTTAACCTGTAGAATTTTTCAACATAGTTCTTCTTCGGAATCACTTCTGGTTCCAGCACAAGGCCCTGCTGTACCATTTGGGATATGAAATGATAGAGATTGGATTTGCTCACTTTAATAACTTTTGACATCTGTGTAACGGTCATCCTTTCCTGCTCAGTCAATAGCATGATAATTCTGAATTTAGTCGGATTTCTGAATAGATCGGACAGGATTTCATAGCGATTTTGAGTCATTGGTGGATAAGTTAATATATCAATTTAGATTTTACGTATAAATGATATTACTACGAGTAAATGTATTTACTATATATAAAAACCAGCAGAATTATTGCACAGGCAATTCAGTCGGAACCTTAAACAGAAGTGGTATTCATGACTGAAGCGATAAACGGAAATGATCCAGATAGGTTGCATTTTAGCAGGAATTTTAAACTACTTGTTGCGACCGGTGCAATTTCCAGGACAGGCGTTGCAGGATTTCAGATCGCAGTTCTGTGGATCGCGTTGCTTCTAACAAGGTCGTCGATCCTGGCAGGACTGGCGGATGGAATGGCAGTGTTGCCCCTTATCTTCAGCTTCGTCTTTGGAGCCTATGTGGACAGACAGGCGAGCAAGAAATGGCTCGCCCTTCTCGTATCAATAACAAGAGTGCTTTCAATATTTGCATTGTTCATATCTTTATTCATTGATGATTTGCTAGTTAAAACTCTTTCAATATACTTCGTGGCATTTGTAGTTGGATTATCCACCGACATAATGGATTCAACATCAGCAAGCTGGTCCAAGCAATTTCTCGATGATAGCCAGTACAAATCAGGGACATCGCTCTCTCAGAGTTTAGGAGCACTTGCAGAAGCTCTTGGATATGCATTATCCGGGGTGTTTTTGATACTTGGTCTTAGATTTGCAGTTTACAGCTTTGCAATTGTATTCGCTATTGCAATTATACCCATTCTTAGAATCAAAAATGAGAGAACTGCAAACATATCTACTGAGAATGGAATCAATTCCTCAATAAGGAAAGGTCTCAATTATGTATTTAAGGACAGAAGACTGAGGGCACTTGCCATAATTATACTTGCAATAAATCTTGCATTCGGTACGATTGGAATATTCATGGCATATCTAATACAGGATCAGTTCGGATTGAGTGCCATATATTTCACAATGCTCGGAGTGAGCCTTGCTCTGGGAGTTATCTTTGGATCTGCCATGGGATCACTAGCCAGGGGAAAGGTAGGGACTTATACAATATTTACTATTACGCCAATTGGAGGCCTTCTGTTTCTTGTTGGTATAAGTAGCTCCGTATACCTGGATTATGCAATGATCGCTGTAATTGGAATTCTCATAGGTGTAATCAACGTCGTAATAAATACAGCAATAATAAAAACTGTAGACAGGGAAATGATGGGGAGAGTAAGCGGGACGATCAAAACACTAGGTGTGAGTTTAACGTTCTTTTCCGGAGCTATTGGCGGGGTGCTGATTCAGTTATTAACACTTCAGGGAGGGTTCTACTTTATAGGTGCAGTGGTATGCATAGCTTCGTTTACTCCCCTTATATTCAGGGAATTCTATGACATAAGAATCTAATCGTAAGTAAGATGAATAAAATCGCCCATTCAGACATTTATATTGATTTGAGATTTAACATAAATGCACATCTGCGCCTGCTTGATACTTCTTGGACATAAGATCCTGTCATGTCGCAACCAAGAATGTTCTTAAACTAGGATCGTGTCTTTGAAAAAGAGAAATTAATACATAAAAACTCAAAGCAATGACGGCACTACGAGCATCGCGAAGAAAAGATTGAATAAGACTACTATCGTGATTATGACAAATTTCATGTCTTTTCCAATTGCAAACCAAACAAGCCTGATAATCACCACACTGATTGATGTAAATATCAAAAACCACAGTCCAAATGCTATAAAATATATGCCGTCAAGTTGAATGAGCCCCTGAATAATGTATCCGGTTGGTATGTTTTTTGAGTCTATGCCATGCATCATAGAATAAGAGTAACTTGCAATCTGCTGCAGTGTAAACCCGTCTCCCCCATTCCTTATGAATAACAATAGGACGCCTGTGAAGATAAATATAACACTGAGTATTGAACCGCCTCTCAAGAAATGACTAATAACTATTGTGTCATCAAAGTTTTTCATTTGCCATGCCTCCTTTTAACCCCCCTTTTATTATGAAAGAACAGCAAGATTATCGTCAGGGCAGCTACAGCNNGCCGCTGCAACTGAAAACTGGAATACTGAATTAACTAGAACTATGTTGATCTTATTCAATCCGCTGAAAATCATGTCCAGACCAAGGAAGATGAGAATGGAAAAAAATATCAGGCGTATGTCCTTGTTTGATATCTTTACAAGAACTTTGGATCCATAATATGCACCAACCAGAACACCAAGAGCGGTTGCAGCAGCAATCATTGGCTGAATAAATCCGGCATACCAGTAGATCGTGCTGCTGGTTGCTGCCGTTATACCTATCATGAAATTGCTCGTAGTTGTTGTGACCTTCATCGGCAAGTTTAGTGCCCAATCCATTCCAAGTACCTTCAATGCACCACTTCCAATACCAAGTAGGCCGGAGAAAAAACCTGCAAAGAACATGATAGTTTCTCCGAGGTACCACCTTGAGCCCTGATATTTTATAGTTCGCTTTAAATGCTCATCAAAGTAACTTCCGGTTAATCTGAAGAATCTGGTACTCCAGTCTGGTTTCGATTTCTTGGGGATCTCACTGTGTATCTTTTTTATTGCCGGGTATAAGGAGAATAAAAGCACGGCACCAAACGTTATGTATACAATCCAGGAAAGAGAATGTGCATACATATAAATCGCAACAAAAGAACCGACTATTGCCCCTCCAGTAGTTGCCATCTCTAAACTTATACTAAGGTTTACATTGGCTATTTTCTCCTTGGTATATGCACTTGCTGAGCCGTCGGATGTGGCGATGGTAGAAATCAGGCTTGCTCCTGTGGCAAATATTATCGGTATTCCATAAAATAAAGTCAACATTGGAACAAGTATAGTTCCTCCACCTAATCCTGTCAGGGAGCCGAGAAAACCGGAGAATACTCCGGCCAGCATTATAGAAAGGAATTCAATTATGATCCCGACTAAATTCATCATAGTGATTACGACCTAATTCGACCCACCTCTGTTCTGTCGGCTTTAACAGAATCACTGAAATTGGAGCAAGTGACTCCTTCAGTAATTTGCTGCCGACAGAATCAAAGTACACTTTTTGGAATATTTCCAATTTACTTACTCCCGTCAGTTTCAGTGCGACTGTGCGTTTTACAAAGCGTAATGCGTGTTTTTCGACAGTATATTCGCGTGAATGTTTTAACTGTTCAAATCCTGCATGAACGCAAATTGAATCATTTGTACTACCTTTACAATCAAGAGACTTGTTTGATTTTTCTATATTTTTTTCCAATTCCATAAACACTTTTGGAATACTGGTGCCATCAAATCGAAGTGTCATCTTTTTATTATATGTAGAAAAGATCTCTGAGAAGATATCTGATTTAAGTTTTTTAAAAATTGGATATAGTCCAGGGCAATATTTCAATGAACTGATGTCAGATGAGGCAGCCATAACATTCACCATACATGTATGGTGCGACTGAATATAAGAAGAGAAACTTACATAGTAATAATAATATATGAAAAGTTTTAGAGAAACTGACAGCTGGCGGTCAGTTTTACATAAATCTGGTATATTTCTGTCAATACCCTCTTCTTTTCTGATAGCATTTTCTGCAGTTGCTTTGACCGATTACGATCTAAAACAAGGAACATACAAGATAAATTATTCAGCAACTAATGACTGGTTTCCTGCAATGATTCTTCTCATCATAACTCCCGTCTGTCAGCTATTCTGTCTCTTACTTCAAATACAATTTATCCCTGGAAATTTTTTCTTACCCAAATTAGCCAAATCATGCTGCAGTACTAATGGCCCTTGAAGCCTAAAATAACAACATCACCATCTCTTCCAACAGACAGCGTGGCCAGACTTGATACGTTTTCGTTGATGAAATATAAATTGCGGCAGTAAAGAAACTCCGTGGACCCATAAAAACCTCCGTAATAAGCCCTTCCGAAAATGATGTAACACTTATGTTATTATCATTGGTGACAGCAACGCCTTTGGAGATGTCCATAGATCCAATGATTTCTTTTATTCTCATGAAATTAACGTAACGGTTAAGGTTCCCAACACCACCGCTAATACCTTGTTTGTTACAAACTTATCGATTTATGCATTCACTGGCAATGTCCTGCTATCTGTTTCTGATGTTTCCTGTGGTTTCTTAGTGATTACAAGAACAAGGATGACTGAAAGGAATGCTAACACAATTTAATGCGTCAATTTATGATCCATCTTCTACCATTATGTGAATCATACTGTCTGCTTGCGAGGTCATAAATGTGCCAGAAGACCGTAAGAATCTGAAGAATTTAATGCTTCCAATATAATGCCGTGAGCCGGGATCGAACCAGCGACCTCCAGATCTT
>DAQB01000157.1:13040-21301 GCA_002502705.1 Thermoplasmatales archaeon UBA582
ATCAAATTTACGAAGTATAATATTTGATGCTGCATAACTGTCAGGGTTAATGCAGAATTCGAGAGTTCTCAGGAGACCAAGAAAAAGAAGGGACTTAGTGCAGCCATATATATTGTCCTCTATGTCTGGCGGAACAATCTCAATCCTATACGTTGCATTATCATTGAAAATAGACGTTCTGTCTTTAAGCTATTACAGCCTTGGAATTGTATTTTTTATCTTTCTTGTCATATATATTTTTGCGAGGATTCCGGTAGGTATTGTAAGTTATTCGAAGTACCGCAATTTCCTCGAACCAGCCTCCTTTTTGTTACTTGCGTGGTCTCTTTACGTCTTCACAAATACTTCAAAAATGACTGGCATTTATTTTGTATCTGTTCTTACTGGTCTTTCCCTATCGGCTGCAATCGTTTCCATTAACTCCAAAATTTCAGAAGACTTCAGCAGTTCATCGATCAGGATCAGCAGGAGGAATGCACTGGCATTGGGTACCCTCTCAGCACCTGTGGGTTTATTGATAACATCTTTTTACGGAATTCACTATGCCGGGCTAATCAACCTGATTGTATATATTGCTCTTTTCTTTGGAACTCTATTTTTGTTTATAGAAATTTACAGGTTCTTTGTACGTAAAATAAAACCAAAGCAGGATCCTGTATTTGTAACAGTCAATAAATCGCTTGCACCGTTAAAGATGCTGGGGAAGATAAGAGGGAAGGCATTCTTTCTGACCACGATTCTTATTGATATACTTTTCATATTTGCGGCATGGTCCATCCTGATTTATCTACCGTATTATTCATACACATTGATTAACTCAGCAAAATCATCATTCCTCATATTTGCTGGTATTGCGCTTTCCTATGTTTTATTCAGATTCGCCGGACAGCATATTCGGTCAAGAAAATTTTTCATTTCCTCTTATTTCGTCAGATCAGCCGTTTTTATAATCGCATTCCTGATTCTTTCCCTTGCAGTCTCAGTGATTGACCTTTTCCTTGCACTCCTGATCCTTTCTTCTGTTGGTCTTTTCGAGGAGGGTGCCAAGAACTATGTATATTCTGCCTTTGATTCGAGCGATCAGCAGATTGTCAAGAGGTCTTCCCAGATTTTAGTTCTCCCTTTCATAGTTCTGGCACCACTTTTTTCCTATGAGTTTTTTTCAATTTCTTTCTCACTGGGATTTGCTTCTGCGATTATACCGGCAGCTATATCATTACTTCTTACAACGTTCCTAATCAGCAATCCTAAGATTACAAAGCAGTAAAAAAATAAGTTTATCTCTTTTTAAGCATTTCTTATGATATGATGCCGGGTAGGATGAATTCACGGGAGGTCAGGAGAATGATGGCCCAGATGGGCATTAAGTCAACTGACATGACTGATATAAAGAAGATAATTATGGAGGGTACTCAGAAAAATTATGTTATTGAGAATCCACAGGTTACATTGATCGAGGCCCAGGGAGAGAAGTATTTTCAGATTGCAGGTGCATTCAAGGAAACAACAAAAACAACCTCAACTGAACCGGTTCTCCCATTCACGGAAGATGATATAAAACTCGTGATAGAACAAACCAGGGTTGACCGGGCAAAAGCAATTGAAGCCCTGAAGAAGACAGGCGGAGAAGTCGCCCAGGCAATTATAGATCTGTCATCGAAATAGATGTCGTCTTTTCCGGACTATGATTCAATATACAGGAAAAACGTTCCTGACAGTGCAGAGAAGGATAAAGTTAAGAAAATCGTAGAAAGGACAAAGACCAGTATTATTAAAATTCTTCAGGAAAAGCGAATCAGTGCAGAAGTAGAGCTTGTTGGCTCCACATCGAAGGGTACAAATTTGAAAGGAGGAGACATAGACATTTTCATAGTTTTTCCCCAGAGTTTCACGAGGGATGAAATTGTAAAACACGGTCTTGAAATCGGTCACAGGGTCCTGCCTGATGCAAAGGAAAAATATGCTGAGCATCCGTATGTTTTTGGTTATCTGGAGGGGCACAAGATTGACATCGTTCCATGCTACAGGATAAAGTTGGGAGACAGGGTGAAGAGTGCAGTTGATCGCAGTCCGCTCCATACAAGGTGGGTTATTGAAAATATAGACGATGCAATGAGGAAATGGGTTATCCTTCTGAAGGTAATGCTCAAGTCACTCGGCCTTTATGGATCCGAAATATATCGATCCGGTTTTTCAGGTTATGTTTGCGAGTTGCTTGTCATCCGGTTTGGAAACCTGGAAAATGTACTGGAATTTTTTGCATCATCAAACAGGAACCTCACAGTATCTTTTGGAAATAACAATGTGAAGGATGAATCTCCTCTTATCGTCGTGGATCCGGTTGATCCTTCAAGAAATGCAGCAGCAGCAGTTAGCATGGAAAACCTGTCACGGTTCAGGGTACTCAGCAGGGAATATCTAATAGAAAAAAGCGAACGTTATTTCAGCAGGCAGGAGACTGAAAACGTAAGAATTCATGAAAGGGGGACAGTTTACAGGATAATATCATTGCCAAAACCAGACCTTATGGATGACATCCTGATCCCTCAGGTGCAGAAGATGAGGAAGGTCATTTTTTCTATGTCCGAAGCAGGCGGTTTTCATCCTATCGATACTGAGATTCTTGTTACTGATCGGATTAATATTCTTATTGAACTTGAAACCTGTCTAAGACCAGGAGTTATCAGGCATTACGGGCCTCCGGCATATTCGACACAGACTCATAACTTTCTTGAAATGTGGAAGAATCGGGAAAAACTGAGAGGACCGTTCATCATTGGTGATAGAATTGCTGTTGAAATTAAACAGGAGCGGGATTTCGAATCATATATTATATCCGCAATAAAGGAAAAAGATATCGGTGCGCATCTGAACAGGCTGAAGGAAGAGATCAGGATCACAAACCCTGGTAAATCTGCCAGTAAACTGAAAATAGTAAGGAAGTACCTTGGGAGGACGGTATTTAACGATTAGCCACCGGAAAATATCTCGAGGCACTTTATCTCATCTTCAGGCCCGATCATTTCATCCGATGTGACAGGCCTGCCCNNCCATTTTTAAGGAAAACTACAGATGCTTCCCTGACGCCAATCATTTTTGCCGCCTCTTTGATCGTCATAGGTCTCTCTATGTTTAAAGTCCGCCTGTCCCTTCCAATGAAATATATCATTTTCTCACAGCCCCGGGCAGATTTGAACTGCCGTCAACGGATCCAAAGTCCGGTATGCTTGGCCACTACACTACGGGGCTTTAAACCGCTATTTCAACTGGGTAAATAAAATGAATCACTTTCTCTGTACAGATGAAAGCAGCGAATCGTTATCGATGATGTATGTAGAGCTCCCATCGGTCTGGCTGGCGCATTCGATTGATCCATAGGAAACACTTTTTTCCTTAAGCATACCTGAAACCGAATTTAAAGCCAGATCTGGACGGTTATTTTCCCTGCTCAGGTGTGTCAATATTATCCTTGTGGATGGTTTGCATATCCTTGACAGTGCCTCTGCAGACTGTAAATTCGATATGTGCCCCTGATTTCCGGAAATCCTTCTCTTAAGCCTTTCGTCATACCTCCCTGTAAGAAGCATATCCATGTCATGATTGGCCTCAATTGCAATAATGTCAGAATGCCTGGCAGCTTCAATCAGTTCTTCGCTGACATAGCCAAGATCTGAGATAACAGATATTTTGGCTTTCCCGGATCGTATTACATAAGCAACCGGGTCAGCAGCATCATGTGATACTCCAATAGCGTTGAATTCAAAATTCCCAATAACAGCCTTGTTAGAGATAGAATAACTTTCATCCAGGCCCAGCGATATCAATGTCTTTTTCCTGGAATAGATATCCACCGGCAACTGCCTCGACAGAACCTGTATACCGGATGCGTGATCAGAATGTTCATGCGTGATAAAGAGATTCAAGCTAGAAGGAAAAAATTTCTCTTCCTGAAATCTGCTCTTATATCTTCTGAATGAAATACCGAAGTCAATGAGGGTGTAAGTATCTTCATCGTGTATCAGGGTTGAATTACCCTGACTGCCACTCGCAATCACTGTAAAAAAAATACTTCCCATTTAATGCTGGCAATTGCAGTTTGGTATAGAAAATTAGCTATACTCACGCACTAAAACCCTACCAGTGGGAGTGTTTAGCAAATGTGACAGTATTACGGCCATGAAGTCAGTTCAATGATCAGCTTGTTCGGTTAGGTCTTAATTCTTCTGCAGAAATTATTCTGATTCCTGCGGAAAAATAAACAACAGAGAAAATGAGATTTGATAAAATAGTAAAAACAAAAACAAGAAAAGTCAGGTATGTTGAGTAATAATAAGCATATCCATTGATGCTGATTGCAAAGTATGGATTCAGGTGAAAATAGGTTGTCGTAAAGAACGGGTAAAGATTCTCGGAGCTGATCAACAGCACTTGAGAGATACTTCGATTGGTAAATCGGAGATTACCGTTTTGAATTAGCATGCCAGAAATAATCGCTATAATGGTGGCCGCTGTTGCAACGGATAGAAGAAAATAAGTTTTTTTCCTTAAGAAAGGCAGTATAAGAAGAATTATTACGATCGCAACAATGATTATCTCAAAATTTGCAAGGATTTTCCTTTCAATTATAAGATAGCTGCCAGAGCTCACAAAATAAAGCGGGAAGTTTACATTGCCAAAATAGTCTGATATTGAATATGATGGCTGGACAAGATAGGCAGCGATATTTATGGAAAGAAAAAGTAGCCCTGCAGCATAGACAAATTCCCTTTTTGATACATTATTTTTGAATGATTCAAATAATACCATAGAAAGTCCGGTCACGGTATCTATGAGTATAAACCATCTGAGGAAATCACCAGCGATGAGTGAATAAAGATCAGACAGGATACCGAACCAGGTGATAATCATGGGAATGGAAAGAAGAACCAGACCGAAACCGAGAATCTTGGTCTTTTCGTTAGGTGTTGTTTGTATTTGTGACTGGTCCCCGCCCAATAGTTCCTCATTCGTTTGCACCCTGTTCTCTGACAGGAGAGCGTAAGTACCAGTCGTCAATCCCAAAACTATAGTCACTCCCTTCCCTGGTACCTTATATCTGCCAGAAAGGAGACCTCTCAATTTTGAGATAACAAAAGGATCATTCATATTGATGTATTCCTCATAAAGAAAGATAACAAGCTTTCCTCCCAGTGTTTTATAATCTCCAGGAATCTGTTTTGACAGGTTTATTTTATAACCTATATCCGTGAGCTTTTCGTAAAGAGAATAAAGTGTAGCTTGAAGATCCTGCTTATCTGAAGACCTTATGACCTCAATACGCATGCTTTTTCCGGAAAACGAGGTTATATCGCCGATGATTCCAGGAATCTGATTCGGACCGGAAATAGATAAATTGGCGGATGACCCGCTTATTCCCAGATATTCCTTTATTGCATGGTCTTCGTCAAAACTTTCCATCTACCTTCCTATTCTCAAAATCCATTATTTAACTTATTTATTTCCCATATTTTAACAAATGAAGGATAGATTGCTTCTGCGAATCGAATGAGGATATCTCAATAGCTTTTTCGGGCGAAAACCAAGCATATTCAGTGTGTTCCTTATAGACATTTTTGGTCGTATCAATCCCAATGTCTGGAAATACTTCAAATCCAAATACAGTCTCATGGATTTTTCTATCGTTTTTTAGGTATTCAAATGAATAGATATCTTTCAGAACGTGCCTGACCTTATCGCCTGATATACCGGTTTCCTCCCTGACCTCCCTGAACGCGGCATCCATTTGGTCCTCGCCTTCCTCAACCTTACCAGTCACGCACTGCCAGAAGCCTCCTCTCTCGGGTATCACTTTCAGCATGAGTATCTCCAGATTAGGGGTTTTCCGGAAAATAATAACCTGAATTTTCCTGATTACTTTTTCCATTTTTACATCTTTATGATTTCAATGTACTTATACGCCTCATGCTTTCCAAAGCAGTACTTTATTTCACGGAAATTACTTTTTAAGGTCTCAGCCCTAGATCTGATACTTTCAGGATCAGCATGCCTTATCAAGAGGTCACCCATTATCTTTGCAATCTCCTTCATTTCAGACTTCCCGAAGCCTATACGTGTTACCTCCTGGGTACCAATTCTAAGACCGCTGGGATCCTGTGAATTCTTGCTTGTATCCCATGGAAGGAGGTTCTTGTTCAGGACTATGTTGCATTTTTCCAGAAGTTCAGCTGATTGCTTTCCACCACCCTGAGCCCTGACATCAACAACTAATGTGTGAGATTCTGTAAACCCCTTTTTTTCACCCAGAACCTTGAAACCTTCCTCGTTTAAAGACTGGGCAAGTGTTTTGGCATTTTCAATGATTCTCGAAGCATAAACTGCACCGTATTCAAGCTCCTCAGCCAGTGTAACTGCAAGAGCAGCCATCGCATTCAGGTGGTGATTGCTCAGTGATCCCGGAAAAACACCCCTCTGGACAGATTTCCACGTTTCATCACCCGTGTTTCCGAGAATGATTCCATGTTGCGGGCCGGGAAATGTCTTATGCGTACTTGCGGTAATAATGTCGGCACCCTCTCTGAGAGGGTCCTGGAATCTACCTCCAGCGATTAGACCGAGAACATGTGCTCCGTCATACCATACCTTTGCATCCACTTCCCTTATTGCATCCATTAAATCCTTGATTGGCGTTGGGAAAAGGAAAACAGATTGCCCAAAGAGACAGACCTTTGGTTTTTTCTCCCGTATCAGTTTGATTGCGGCATCTACATCGAGATTCATCTCATCGTTGTCAAAAGGGTAATCTGATGAATCCAGTCCTCTAAGACCGACAGCCCCAAATTTTGCTGCACTTATGTGACCACCGCCCGAAAGAGGAGGTACGGTGATCTTATCACCCGGCTTGGTCAGTCCGTAAATAGCTGCAATATTTGCGTTTGTACCTGAAATAGGCCTTGGATCCGCCTGTTTGCTCTTGAATAATGAATTAGCGTATTCTATCGCCAGATCCTCTATCTGATCTACAAACTGGTTACCCTGGTAGTACCTGTGATGCGGCAGACCCTCCGCATATCTGGAACCGAGATCTGTAAGAAGCATTTCAAGTGCAAGTGGACTCATTACGTTTTCAGATGCAATCAGTGGTATGCTATCCTTAAAGTACTCATTATGTTCCTTTGCAATCTCCCTAATTTTAAGAGCTTTCTCAAGATTAGTTGTCATATCGCTACAATGCTTCGTATGTATATTGAGGTTGTGTTAAAGTGAGGGTTTCCAATTTACAATATTGCATATCATGCTGCATAAACTCCCTCTTCAGCAACGTATCTTCTTCTGGCCAGTTCCATCATCCTTCTTGTGAACAGTATTGAGAATATTACAACTACGATTCCGAAGATGAATGATGCCCATGCTGCATATGAGATATTTCCGCTTGCTGTTGATATATCAATAAACCTCATCAGTCCATGATGAACCTCTAGTGTGTGCCCTGAATAAATTGTTGGCCAGTATTCCCCGATCATAAGGCCGCCCCATGTACTGTTGATTGTTGATGATATACCAGAAACAAGGTAAGGGAATGTTGAAGGTATGATTATTCTCCGCATCTTGCTGAAGAAACCCATATTCATGTTACGCATTAACTCGTTATATTCGGCAGGCATTGCCTTTACGCCCATCCAGAATGAATAAAAGAGATAGTAAAAAGTGCTGATGAAGGCAAGCCCAAGGACAAAGAATTCATTGGTGAATCCTCCGAGAGCATAATGTATGTCTGGATAGAGTAATACGAAGACAAATGGGAAATAGATTGGTGCAGGAAATGCGGTCAATACCTGGATTGTCGGTATTGATACCGCTTCCGCCTTGAGGTGCATGGCCAGATAGTATCCCAGGAAGAGAGATACTAGGAAGGTAACGATTATGACGCTTGCCACCCTCGCATAATCATAGAGCATTCCTATTAGTATTTGCGGCACAATGCTGAATAGCTTGCTCCATTCTGCAGGACTTACGCTGATGACAAGTATGATCGAAAAGTAGGCTATCCCAATCAGTATAAGAAGGCCGATAGGGGCAAGAACATATCTGCCATAATTTCTATCTGGTTTCTCGTTCACAAACATTTCGTTCTGCGCAGAGGCATTTCTCCGGCGGTAATATTTGGCAAGACGTGTAAGAGGAGTTGCTGCAACAACCGATATCTTTCTTGTCGTGTTCTTGAAGCTGATCCTCCCACGTCTCATTACAGGAGCATCAGTATC